>NZ_JBTYMC010000013.1:0-49840 GCF_054880855.1 Streptomyces sp. S6
CGGACCGGTGGGCGGCCTGTGCAGCGGGGTGTGACCGGGGCTGGTGCGGGTGCCGGTGCCGGGCGGCCGGCTACTCGGCCTCGGCCGACGGGGACCGGGCGTCGGCCCGCCAATCCCCGGTTGCTGCGGCAGCGGTTGTTCGTGTTCGTGGTGGTGACGTTGCTGGTGGCACTGGGGATCGGGCTCGTGCAGGCCTGTCAGGGGCCGGCTCGGGGGTTGCGGGGCGGCGGGGAGAGGGTTTTGTGGCAGGAGCAGGGGCGGGAGTGAGGTGGGGGCTGAAGGGGGCTGGGCGAGTGCGGGTCCGTTGTGGCTGGTCGCGCCCGCGCGGCGGTCGCCGCACATCAATACAGCCCCGCGCCCCTAAAAGACCTCGGGCGCGGATTCGTTGTGGCTGGTCGCACCCACGCGGCAGTCGCCGCAGACCGATACAACCCCTCGCCCTAAGGGCTACCGGTGCGGCACCCTTGCGGGTAGTCGCGCCTCGCGGCGGTCGCCGCACATCCGACACAGCCCCGCGCCCCTAAAAGACCTCGGGCGCGGATTCGTTGTGGCTGGTCGCACCCGCGCAGCGGTCGCCGCAGACCGATACAACCCCTCGCCTCCATACGGCTCGTCAAGTAGTAGTCATGGAGTCGGTCAACGACCGCACCGACATCGGCGCCATCTTCCGCTACCAGGCTTCGGGTGCGGTGCCGTTGTGGGTGGCTGGAATCCTTGTCACGCTTCCGGGCGGCCCGTTGCCACTGCGTAGAAGGCCACCGCTGCTGCTGCGCCTACGTTGAGGGAGTCCACTCCGTGGGACATCGGGATGCGGACCCAGTCGTCCGCTGCCATCAGGGCCTGGGTGGAGAGGCCGTCGCCTTCCGCGCCGAGCATCAGGGCTACGCGGTCCAATTTGTGGGGGGCTGCCTCGTCGAGGGGCTTTGCTTTTTCGTCCGGGGTCAGGGCCAGGAGGGTGAAGCCGGCTTCTCGTACCGCGTCGAGGTCTCTGGGCCAGGAGTCCAGGCGGGCGTAGGGGACGGAGAAGACGGCGCCCATGGAGACCTTGACGCTGCGGCGGTAGAGGGGGTCCGCGCAGTCGGGGGACAGGAGGACCGCGTCCATGCCTAGGGCTGCCGCCGAGCGGAAGATGGCGCCGATGTTGGTGTGGTCGTTGACCGACTCCATGACCACTACGCGGCGGGCCGTGTGGAGGAGGTCCTCGGCTGTCGGGAGGGGCTTGCGTTGCATCGACGCCAGGGCGCCTCTGTGGACGTGGTAGCCCGTCACGCGTTCGGCGAGGTCGGGGGTCACCGCGTAGACGGGGGCGGGGAGTTCGTCGATGACGTCGCGCATGACGTCGATCCACTTGGCGGACAGGAGCATCGAGCGCATCTCGTAGCCCGCCTCCTTGGCCCGGCGGATGACCTTCTCGCCCTCGGCGATGAAGAGGCCCTCGGCGGGCTCGCGTCTGCGGCGGAGTTCCACGTCGGTCAGGCCGGTGTAGTCGCGCAGGCGGGGGTCGTCGGGGTCTTCGACGGTGATGAGATCGGCCACAGAAGTGATACTGCCTTGTCCTGGGTGCGGTGCCAACGGCTCGGAACGAGTTGTGTTACCGGGGGTTACGCCACGGTGCGGGGGCCGACGGCGACGACCTCGCCGATGACGATCACGGCGGGGGGACGGACGTCCTGCGTACGGGCGGTCTCACCGACCGTCGCGAGCGTCGCGTCGACCCTGCGCTGTGCGGCCGTCGTGCCCTCCTGGACGAGAGCGACCGGGGTGTCGGGGGACTTGCCGTGGGCGATCAGCGTCTCGGCGATCCGGCCGATCTTGTCGACGCCCATGAGGACGACGAGGGTGCCGTTCAGCTTCGCGAGGGCCGACCAGTCGACGGTGGAGCGCTCGTCGTCCGGGGCGACGTGGCCGCTGACGACCGTGAACTCCTGGGCGACGCCCCGGTGCGTGACCGGGATGCCCGCCGCGCCGGGGACCGAGATGGAGCTGGAGATGCCGGGGACGACCGTGCAGGGGATGCCGGCCGCGGCGAGCGCCTGCACCTCCTCCATGCCTCGGCCGTACACGAAGGGGTCGCCGCCCTTGAGCCGGACGACCGACCTGCCCGCCCTCGCGTGTTCGATCAGCGCGTTGTTGATGGCCTCCTGGGCCATGTAGCGGCCGTACGGGAGCTTGGCCGCGTCGATCACCTCGACGTGCGGGGGGAGTTCCGCGAGGAGGTCCCTGGGGCCGAGGTGGTCGGCGATGACGACGTCCGCCTCGGCGAGGAGGCGGCGGCCTCGGACCGTGATGAGGTCGGGGTCGCCGGGGCCGCCGCCGACCAGGGCGACGCCGGGGGTGCGGGTGCGGTGGTGGGGGGCGACGAGGGTGCCGTCCCCGAGACCTGCGAGGACCGCGTCCCTGACGCGGGCCGTGTGGCGGGGGTCCCTGTTCTTCGCGTCCGTCGTGAGGACGGCGATGGTGACGCCCTCGCTGGTGCCGGTGGCCGGGGTCCAGGCGGTGGCCTGGTCGGCGTCGTCGGAGCGGACGCACCAGACGCGGTGCGTTTCCGCTTCCGCGGAGGCTCGGGTGTTGGTGTCGTCGTCGTCCGTGGCGATCAGGGCGTACCAGGCGGTGCTGAGGTCGCCGGGTTCGTATCGGCGCTTCTCCCAGGTGAGTTCGCCTGTCGTCGCCATCGCCTCCACCGAGGGGGTGGCTTCCGGGGAGATCAGGGTGATGTCGGCGCCCGCCGCGATCAGGGCCGGGAGGCGGCGTTGGGCCACCTGGCCGCCGCCGAGGACGACCACTCGGCGGCCGGTGAGGCGGAGGCCCACGGGGTACGGGGGGTGTTCGGCGGCCATGGGTGGGCTCCTGGGTGGGTGGTGGGGCTTTGACGTGCGGATTTTACGGGGTGGGTGGGAATCGGGGATAAGGGGTTCGGTGGGTGGGCGAGTGCGGGCCGGATGTGGCTGGTCGCGCAGTTCCCCGCGCCCCTAAAAGACTTCAGGTGCGGCGGCGCTGTGGCTGGTCGCGACCACGCGGCGGCAGCCGCATGTTCGATACCGCCCCGCGCCCCTGAAAGACTTCAGGTGCGGCACCGTTGTGGCTGGTCGCGACCACGCGGCGGCAGCCGCATGTTCGATACCGCCCCGCGCCTCTGAAGGACTACTGGTGCGGATTCGTTGTGGCTGGTCGCGCCCGCGCGGCGGTAGCCGTACATCAGGCACGTCCCCGCGCCTCTTGGGTAAGGAAAGAGGGCCTGCGTTTTTACAGGCCCCTCTCGCCGTTCCCCCCTACTTCTCCGTCACTCCCGCCGAGTCGAACGTCGCCACCTCGTGCATCGCCCTTGCCGTGCTCTGGACCAGTGGGAGGGCCAGGAGGGCGCCGGTGCCCTCGCCGAGCCTCAGGTCGAGGTCGACCAAGGGGCGGAGGCCCAGTTTGTTGAGGGCTGCTACGTGGCCCGGTTCTGCGCTGCGGTGGCCGGCGATGCAGGCGGCGAGGACTTCGGGGGCGATGGCTCGGGCGACCAAGGCTGCTGCGCCTGCGCTTACGCCGTCGAGGATGACGGGGGTGCGGAGGGAGGCGCCGCCGAGCAAGAGGCCGACCATTGCCGCGTGTTCGAAGCCGCCGAGGGCTGCGAGGACGCCGATGGGGTCTGCCGGGTCCGGCTGGTGGAAGTCCAGGGCCCTGCGGACCACGTCCGTTTTGCGGGCCAGGGTCTCGTCGTTGATGCCGGTGCCCCGGCCGGTGACCTCCGCGGGGTCGGCGCCGGTGAACGCCGAGATCAGGGCGGCGGACGCCGTGGTGTTCGCGATGCCCATCTCGCCCGTCAGGAGGGCCTTGTTGCCGGCGGCGACCAGGTCGCGGGCGGTTTCGATGCCGACCTCGATGGCCTGTTTGGCCTCCTCGCGGGTCATCGCGGGGCCGGTGGTCATGTCGGAGGTGCCGGCGCGGACCTTGCGGGGCAGGAGGCCGGGGGTCGCGGGGAGGTCGGTGGCGACACCGACGTCGATGACGCAGACCTCGGCGCCGACCTGGTTGGCGAACGCGTTGCAGACCGCGCCGCCGCCGAGGAAGTTCGCGACCATCTGGGCGGTCACCTCCTGGGGCCAGGGGGTGACACCCTGCGCGTGGACGCCGTGGTCGCCCGCGAAGATCGCGACGGCCGCGGGCTCCGGGATGGGGGGCGGACACTGCCGGGACAGGCCGGAGAGCTGGGCGGAGATGATCTCCAGCATGCCGAGTGCGCCCGCCGGCTTCGTCATCCGCTTCTGCCGCTCCCACGCCTCGCCGAGCGCCTTCGCGTCCAGCGGGCGGATACTGGCAACGGTCTCGGCGAGGAGGTCGTGCGGGTCCTCGCCGGGGAGGGCGCGGCGGCCGTACGTCTCCTCGTGGACGACCCACGACAGGGGGCGGCGCTTGGCCCAGCCGGCCTGGAGGAGTTCCGGCTCGGGCGGGAACTCGTCGACGTAGCCGACGCAGAGGTAGGCGACGACCTCCAGGTGTTCGGGCAGGCCGAGGGCGCGGACCATCTCGCGCTCGTCGAAGAAGCTGACCCAGCCGACGCCGAGGCCCTCCGCGCGGGCCGCGAGCCACAGGTTCTCGACCGCGAGGGCGGAGGAGTACGGGGCCATCTGCGGCTGGGTGTGGCGGCCGAGGGTGTGCCGGCCGCCGCGCGTGGGGTCGGCGGTGACGACGATGTTCACCGGGGTTTCGAGGATCGCCTCGATCTTCAGTTCCTTGAACTGCTTGGCGCGGCCCTTCGGCAGCGACTGCGCGTACGCGTCGCGCTGGCGCATCGCCAGGTCGTGCATCGACTGGCGGGTCTCCTGCGACCTGATGACGACGAAGTCCCAGGGCTGCGAGTGGCCCACGGACGGCGCGGTGTGTGCGGCCTCCAGGACGCGCAGGAGCACCTCGTGCGGGATGGGGTCGCCGCGGAAGCCGTTGCGGATGTCCCGGCGTTCACGCATGACCTTCAGGACGGCCTCGCGTTCCGCGTCGTCGTAGCCGGGGGCCGCCGGGCCGCTCTCCTCCGTCGTCGCCAGGTCGTCCGCGCTCTGGACGGTGCCGTCCTGCTCGTCGTCCTCGCGCTGCGCCGGGAGTGTCACCGGGGGGGTCGGGGCGAGGTGGGCGGGCGTCGGGACGTGTCCCTCCACGGCCACGAACTCGCCCACGGGGTGGGGGGGTTCGGGGGTGAGGGGGGTGGGGACAACCGTTTCCGCAGGGGTGGGGGCCGGGTCGTCCATCGGGGTCCGGGGTTCCGCTGGGGGCGTGGGGACGACCGTGGCTTCGGGAAGCGCCGATTCGGGGGCGGGCTCGGTGGGGGCGGACTGCTGGGCGGGGGGGTCGACGGGGGTCGGGGCTTCGGGGTGGGCCGGGGAGGGCTGGAGGGGCGGGGTGTCCGTTTGGGTCGGGGGCTCTGCCTGGGTGAGCGCCTCGGCTTGGGCGGGCGCCTCGGCTTGGGCCGGGACTTCAAGGTGGGCCAGGGCTTCATGGGCCGCGGCTTGAGGCTGGGGGGCCGGAGTCTCGGTCTGGGCCCCGGTCTTCGCCGCTGCGCGGGCCCGAGCGCGCCTGCCGGGGCGTGCCGGGGTCTGTTCGGGGGCGGGGGTCTCCGTCTGGGGCAGGGGTTCGGGATCGGCCGGGGTGGCGAGCTGTGCCTCGGGCTGTTCGGGGGCGGCCGTGTCTTCGGCTTGCTCCGCAGCGGGGGCCTCGGGCTGGGGGGACGTCTCCGGCTGGGCCTGCTCGGCGGGCTGTCCGGCGATGGGGGCCTGGGGTTCGGCCGACGCCTCGGGCTGGACCGGGGCGCTCGCCTCGGGCTCGGCCTGCGTCTCGGGCTGGGGCGGGGCACTGGCCTCGGGCTCGACCGGCGTCTCAGGCTGGATCGGCGCGCTGGCCTCGGACTCGTCCGGTGTACCGGGCTCGGTCTGCTCGGAGGCCGACGCCTCCGGTTGAACCGGCACGTCAGGCTGCCCGGCGGTAGAGACCTCGGCCTCTCCCGGCTCTTCCGTCTGAACGGCCGCTTCAGGCTGCTCGGCGACGGATGCTTCCGCCTCGGCCGGCGCCTCGGGCTGGACCGGCACTTCGGTGTGCCCAGCGGCAGGCGCCTCGACCGCACCCGGCGTCTCCGGAGCGGAGACCTCGGTCTGTTCGGCGGCGGCTTCCACCTCGTCCGGCGTCTCAGGCTGCCCGACTACCGGGTCCGCAGCCGCCTCGGCCGTCCCAGGTTGCACCGACTCCTCGGACTGGACCGGAACCTCACCCCCCGCCGGAGCGTCTGGTTGGCCAGCGCCGACGACCTCATCCTGAGCCGCGCCCTCGGCGTGCGCCGGGCTGTCGGACTGGACCGGCGCCTCGGACTGCCCCGGCGTCTCGGGCTGACCCCCTGCTTCAGGTTCAACCGGCGTTTCAGGCTGACCGGCCGCCTCGGGCAGGACCGACGCCTCAGACTGCCCCGGCATCTCGGACTGGACCGGCACCTCGGACTGCCCCGGCGTCTCGGGCTGGCCCCCTGCTTCAGGTTCAACCGGCGTTTCAGGCTGACCGGCCGCCTCGGACTGGACCGGCACCTCAGACTGCCCCGCTGCTTCGGGCCCGACCGGCGTTTCAGGCTGACCGGCCGCCTCAGGCTGAACCAGCGCCTCGGGCAGGACCAACGCCTCGGACTGCCCCAGCATCTCGGGCTGGACCCCTGCTTCGGGCCCGACCGGCGTCTCGGGCTGACCGGTCGCCTCAGATTGAACCGGCGCCTCAGGCTGATCGGCCGCCTCGGACTGAACCGGCACCTCAGGCTGACCTGCCGCCTCGGACTGATCGGCCGCCCCAGGCTGCCCCGCCGCCTCGGGCCCGACCGGCGTTTCAGGCTGAGCCGGTACCTCGGGCTGACCGGCCGCCCCGGACTGAACCGGCACCTCAGACTGGACCTCTGCTTGGGGCTGAGCCTCTGCTTCAGGCTGGACAGGCGCCTCAGGCTGATCGGCTGCCTCGGACTGAACCGGCACCTCAGGCTGAACCGGCACCTCGGGCCCACCCGCCGCCTCGGCCTCTACCAGCACCTCGGACTGACCAGCCACCTCGGACTGAACCGGCACCTCAGGCTGACCCACTGCCTCAGCCTGACCCACCACTCCGGGCTCGACCAACACCTCGGCCTCGACCAACACCTCGGGCTGACCAGCCGCCGCACCCTGAACCGGCGCCTCAGACTGACCGGCCGCCTCAGACTGACCCACTGCCTCAGACTGAACCAGGACCTCGGCCCCACCCGCCGCCCCGGCCTCGACCAGAACCTCGGACTGACCAGCCACCTCGGACTGAACCCGCGCCCCAGACTGATCGACTGCCTCAGACTGAACCGGCACCTCAGGCTGATCGGCTGCCTCAGACTGACCCACCGCCTCACCCTGAACCAGCACCTCGGCCCCACCCGCCGCCCCGGCCTCGACCAGAACCTCGGACTGACCAGCCACCTCGGACTGAACCCGCGCCCCAGACTGATCGACTGCCTCAGACTGAACCGGCACCTCAGGCTGATCGGCTGCCTCAGACTGACCCACCGCCTCACCCTGAACCAGCACCTCGGCCCCACCCGCCGCCCCGGCCTCGACCAGAACCTCGGACTGACCAGCCACCTCGGACTGAACCCGCGCCCCAGACTGATCGACTGCCTCCGGCTGACCCACCGCCTCAGCCTGAACCAGCACCTCAGACTGACCCGCTACCTCAACCTGAACCGGCACCGAAGTCTGACCCGCCGCATCAGACTCAACCGGCATCTCCGCCTGCCCCGCCACCTCAGGCCGGCTCACCGCCTCAGCCTGCCCCACCACTCCGGACTCGACCAACACCTCAGGCTGGACCGACACCTCAGCCTGCCCCTCCGCGACTCCCCCAGCCGAAGCAACCCCCTCAGCCTGAGCAAGCTCCGCTCCCCCGCCCTCGGTCACAACCTGGGCCGAAGCCACCGGCTGGGGTGCCGCCCCCCACGGGGTCGCCCCCTGCGGGGACGTCTGCGGGTGGGTGTCGGGGTGCTCGGGGCCGGTCGGCGTGAGGCGGGGCGCGTCGGCCGGGCCGCGGTCCGCTAGGGAGCGTACGGGGCTGGCGGAGGCGTCGGGGATGGGCGGGCCGAGGTGCAGGGGACGGCGGGGGGTGATCGGCGGGATGGGGGTGGTGGGAGCGGTCCTGCGGGGACGGCTCATCGCCGGCCTCCGCACGTCACCGAGATCGACGGAACCGGTGTCCCGCCCGCCGGACTCGTGCGATCCGGGCTCCTGCGGTCCGGGCTCGTGCCCGCCGACCGCTTCGGCACCGAGAGACTCAGCGCCGGCCGCGCCGACACCCACAGCCCCGACACCGACCGCGCCGACACCCACAGCCCCGACACCGACCGCGTCGACACCCACAGCCCCGACACCGGCCGCGTCAACGCCGACCTCGACACCAGCCCCGTCAACACCGCTCACCTGCTCGCCACCCACTGCCTGAACACCCGTTCCTCGTACATCGACCTGCGTGTCCGGGCCGTACGCCCAGCTCTCGGGGGCCCCCGCGTGGACGGTCTCCACGACCGGTTCCGGTGCGGGTGGGGCGACTTCGTTGCCCCAGGCGCTCTGGGCGCCGGGCAGGAGGAGGTCCTCGTCCTCGGCGGGGGTTTCCGAGAGGTAGTCGTAGGTGGTGGGTGTGGGAACGCCCGGCCGGCTCACCGTGCCTGCGTTCTCCGGCAGCCCCTCGCCCGGGATCTGGCCGGTGTCGGTCATGCGTACCCCTCGCCCATCGGTTAGTGCTCCTACGACCAGCTCATCCGGAACGGCGCACCGACCGCCCCGCATGGAGAACGAGCCTGCGCGCCCAGCGGCACGAACGACCCGCCCGAAAAAGCGACAAAGCCATTCAGTGGCATTGTCCCGGTCATGGTCGTGTCGCGACAGGTTGCCCCGCGACCCCCCGCTGTGGACTGCGCCACGTTGCGCGGCCCTCCGGTTCGTGTCGTACCGCACGTGTCCAAAGCGGACGCGCTTTCCGGACATTGGCTGATGAACTGCCGGGTGCCGGAAAGCGGTACGACGATCGGCCAGCCTACCGCGCGCGGTACGACAACAGGATCACTGCCCGCGATCCGGAAGCACCCCGCTGAGCAGGAACGCGACGCTGCGCCGGCGCTCCGTCCAGGCCTTGGTGTCGAGTTGGACGGACTGGAGGAGGGAGCACTCGACGTGGTACCCGTGCTCGGTCAGGTCGCGGCCGACGCGTTCGGCGGCGTCGCGGGTGAGGGCGTGGGTGACGATGCGTTCGGGGCGCCGGTCGGCGACGGCGGAGACGACGGCGGGGCCGCCTCCGCCGACGCGGACGACGTCGGGTTCGGGGAGGTTCTCCAGGACGTGGGGCGCCGAGCCCCGGACGATCTGGAGCTGGACGCCGAGGTGCCGGGCGGTCGCGTCGGTGCGGGCGCAGGCGTCGATGTCCCGGTCGACGGCGAGGACGGCGGCGCCGGTGCGGGCGGCCTCCGTCGCGAAGGCGCCGGTGCCGCAGCCGATGTCCCACACGAGGTCGCCCACGCGCGGTCCCAGGCGGGCGAGTTGGGCCGTCCTCAGGAGCTGGGACTCGCCCTCGCCTCGGCCGTCGGCGTACGCGTGTCCGCGGGGGCCGGTGGCGGGGTCGCGGCCCAGGAGCCACTCCCCCTGGCCGCGCGTCGTGACCGGGCCGCCGATGGCGATGACGACGTTGGGGTCGCGCCAGTCGCGGTCGGCGGCCTTGTCGGACGACAGGACGCTCACCCGCTCGCGTTCGGTGCCGAGTTCCTCGCAGACGACGAACGTGCGGTGCACGCCTTCCAGGAGGAGGCCGAGTTCGGCGGGGCCCGCGCCCGGTGAGGTGAGGACGGCGACCTTGGTGTGGGCGCGGCAGACGTTCACCGCGCGGCGCAGGGTGCGGCGGTGGGCGACGACCACCTGTGCGTCGTCCCACGGCATGCCCGCGCGGGCGAAGGCGGCGGCGACCGAGGAGACGCCGGGGACGACCTCGACCTCCAGGCCGAACTCGGGTGCGCGCAGGGTCCGTACGACGCCGAAGAAGCCGGGGTCGCCGTCGGCGAGGACGACGGCCGTGCCCCGGTGGTGGCCGGCGATCCGGGGGGCGGCGAGGGCGACGCTGCCGAGGAGGATGCGTTCGGCGCCGGGTGGCACCTCGGGGAGCGCGAGGTGGTGGGGGGCACCGGCGACGAGGGTGGCGGCGGAGAGGGCGGAGCGCGCCGTCGCGTTCAGGGGCGAGCCGTCCCAGCCGATCACCGTGACGCGGTCGGCCATCGTCGTCAGTCTCCCGGGGATTCACGCAGGCAGCGGGTTCCGTGAGGGTACCTGGTCGGGCCGTGCGCGGTGTGCGGCGGCTGTCAGTTCCAGTCCGCGTACGGCGCGTACCCGCCGCTTTCCGCGAGGGAGTCGGCCGTGCCGTCGAGATCCTCGGGGAGGAGGCTCCAGATGATGTGGTCGGTGCGGGCCTCGGTCCAGGTGCCGTCCTCGGCGCGGACTCTGACTATGGAGGCGCCGCGCAGGACGCCTTCGCTGATGCAGCCGATCCGCTGGGTCACCTGCTGGGAGGCCGAGTTGTCGGCCGCCGTGCGGAGTTCGATGCGTTCCATGCCCTGGGCGGTGAAGAGCCACTGGGCGGTGGCGAGGGCGGCTTCGGAGGCGTAGCCCTCGCCTCGGGCCCAGGGGGCGATGATGTAGGACATCTCGGTGGAGCGGACGTGCCAGTTGGTCTTGGTCAGCTGGAGCACGCCGACGATGCGCTGGGTGAGGAACTCGGTGACGGCGAGGTCGAGTCCGCGTCCGGCGGCGCGTTCGGCGGGGGCGTACTCGGTGATCCAGCGCCGGGCGTCGGTCTCGGTGAAGGGGTACGGGACGGACGTCCAGGCGATGACCTGTTCGTCGCCTGCCATCTCGGTCAGCGCCGGGACGTCGTCCTCGTCGAGGGGGCGCAGCACCAACCGCTCCGTGCTGATGGAGATGGTGGGGAAGGTGCTCGTCATTGCGCCGCTCCGTAACCTTCGTAGAGAGCCTTGCGGGCTCTCCGCTGAACTGCCCAGCATGCAGTATGCGGGCCGGGCGGCACACCACAGGGTCAGCCGGAGGTCACCGGCAGGACCGAGCCCTGGTACTTGTCCTTGAGGAACCGGTGCACTTCGGGCGAGGTCAGCAGCTCGGCGAGTTTCCGTACGCGTGGGTCCTTCTCGTTGCCGCGTTTGACGGCGAGGAGGTTGGCATAGGGGTTGTTCTTCGCGGACTCCAGGTAGATGGCGTCCTCGGCCGGCTTGAGGCCCGCGTCCTGGGCGTAGTTGTTGTTGATGACGGCGACGGTCACGTCGTCGAGGGAGCGGGGCAGTTGGGCCGGCTCCAGCTCCTTGACGACGAGTTTCCTCGGGTTGGCGGTGATGTCCGCCGGGGACGCCGTCGTGCCCGCTCCCGCCTTGAGGGTGATGAGCCCTGCCGCGGCGAGGAGTTTGAGGGCGCGGCCCTCGTTGGTGGTCTCGTTGGGGACGGCGACGGTGGCTCCGTCGGCGAGCTTCGCGAGGTCCTTGATCTTCTTGGAGTAGACGCCCATGGGCGGCAGGTAGGCGTTGACGACGGGGACGAGGTCGGTGCCCTTGGACTTGTTGAACTCGTCGAGGAACGGCTTGTTCTGGTACAGGTTGGCGTCCAGCGTGCCTTCCTGGAGCGCGGTGTTCGGCAGGACGTAGTCCGTGAACTCCTTGATCTCCAGCTTGAGTCCGGCTTTCGCGGCGAGGTTGTCCTTGATGTAGGCGAGGACTTCCCCGGCGGGTACGGCGGTGGCGCCGACGACGAGGGTGTCGTCGTCCTTCTTGGCGCCGTCACCGCCGGAGCCGCACGCGGTGAGGCCGAGGGCCAGTGCCGTCACCGTCACAACTGTCTTGCGCAGCATGGTTGTTCTCCCCCGCGTCCGCGGCTCAGAAGGACGGGATGACGGAGCCCTGGTACTTGTCCTCGATGAACTTCTTGACCTCGGGCGAGGTGAGGAGCTTGGCGAGCTTGACGACACGCGGGTCCTTCTCGTTGCCCTCCTTCACGGCGAGGAAGTTGCCGTACGGGCTGCCCTTGGCGGACTCCAGGACGACCGCGTCCTTGGCGGGCTTGAGGCCGGCCGCGATGGCGTAGTTGCCGTTGACGACGGCCGCGTCGACGTCGTCCAGGGAGCGCGCGGTCTGGGCCGCCTCGACCTCCTTGAACTTGAGGTCCTTGGGGTTCTTGGTGATGTCCTGCGGGGTCGCCTCGCTGCCGGCGCCGTCCTTGAGGGTGATGAGCCCGTTCGCGGCGAGCAGCTTCAGGGAACGCGCCTCGTTCACCGCGTCGTTGGGGATGGCGATCGTCGCGCCGCTCTTCAACTCGTCGGCCTTCTTGACCTTCTTGGAGTAGAGGCCGAGCGGCTCCAGGTGGACCGTGACGACGGGCACGATGTGCGTGCCGCGCTTCTTGTTGAAGTCGTCGAGGTACGGCTGGTTCTGGAAGTAGTTGGCACCCACCGAGCCGTCCTCGGTCGCGGTGTTCGGGACGATGTAGTCCTGGAACTCCTTGACCTCCAGGTCGAGTCCGGCCTTCTTCGCCAGGTTGTCCTTGACGAAGTTGAGGATCTCGGCGTGCGGGACGGGGCTCGCGGCGACGACGAGCGGGCCGCTGTAGTCCTTGGACGAGGAGGCGTTGTCCTTGTCCGCACCGCAGGCGCTGAGCGCGAAGGTGAGCGCTCCGGCGGCGAGGACGGCGGTGGTGAGTTTGGCGGTGTTACGCACGAAAAGTGCCTTTCCTGAGGGTGTGACGATCCCGCGAAGGGTGGTTGCGGGAGATTTGAGGGTGTCGTCAGGCGGTCTTGGTCTTCAGCAGCCGCAGCTTCGGCGCCGGGCCCGAGCGTCCGCCCCGGCGGTGCAGCGAGCGGGCCGCGTAGTCGCCGGCGAACTGGATGACGGAGATGACGACGGCCAGGATGAGGACGGTGATCCACATCAGCTCGGTCTCGAACCGCTGATAGCCGTAGCGGATGGCGATGTCACCGAGCCCGCCCGCACCGACCGTCCCGGCCATCGCCGAGTACCCGATGAGGGCGACGACCGTGGTCGTCGTCGACGCGATGAGCGAGGGCAGCGACTCGGGGACGAGGACCTTGCGGACGATCGTCCAGGTGTTGCCGCCCATCGACTGGACGGCCTCCACGAGCCCGCCGTCCACCTCGCGGACAGCCGTCTCGACGAGGCGGGCGAAGAACGGGATGGCGCCGATCGCGAGCGGCACGATCGCGGCCTCGCGGCCGATGGTCGTCCCCGTGATGGTGCGGGTGAAGTTCATCAGCGCGACCATCAGGATGATGAACGGCATCGAGCGGGCGACGTTCACGATCTGGCCGATGACCTTGTTCGCGACGACGTTCTGGAGCAGTCCGCCCCGGTCCGTGAGGACGAGGAGGAGGCCGAGCGGGAGACCGCCGACGACGGCGATGAGGGTGGACCAGCCGACCATGTACAGCGTGTCCCAACACGCCTGGGACAGCAGGGGCTGCATCTCGGACCAGGTCACTGGGCACCGTCCTTCACCAGCACGGGCTCCTGGCCCACTACGTCGATCTGAAGCCCTTGTTCACGCAGGAACCCGATGGGCACCACGTTGTCCTCGTACCGGCCGGGCAGTTCGATGCGCATCCGGCCGACCTGGAGGCCGCCGACGGTGTCGATGGCCGCGCCCAGGATCGAGATGTCGATGTTGTAGGTCCGCGAGAGCTGCGAGACGACCGGCTGGGTGGCGGCCTCGCCGTGGAAGGTGACGTCGACGACGGTCCGCTCGGCGCCGGTCCGCTCGCCGCTCACCGGGAAGAGCGCGGCGGCGAGTTCGGAGCCCGGGGTGGCGAGGAGCTCGCTGACCGTGCCGGACTCGACGATCCGGCCGTTCTCCATCAGTGCGGCGGAGTCGCAGATCGACTTCACGACGTCCATCTCGTGCGTGATGAGCAGGACCGTCAGGCCGAGTTGGCGATTCAGGTCGCGCAGGAGCTGGAGGATCGAGCGGGTGGTCTCCGGGTCGAGGGCGCTGGTCGCCTCGTCGGACAGGAGGACCTTGGGGTCGCCGGCGAGGGCGCGGGCGATGCCGACGCGCTGTTTCTGACCGCCGGAGAGCTGGGCGGGGTACGCCTTGGCCTTGTCGGCGAGGCCGACCAGGTCGAGGAGTTCGAGGGCCTTCGCGGAACGGGCCTTGCCGTTGATCCCGAGGATTTCCAGGGGGAGTTCGACGTTGTCCTGGACGGTCCGGGAGGAGAGCAGGTTGAAGTGCTGGAAGACCATGCCGATGCGGCTGCGGGCCCGGCGCAGTTCCCTGCCCGCGCGGGGGCCGCGTCCCGCGAGGGCGGTGAGGTCCTGGCCGTCGACGGTCACCGTCCCGGCGGTAGGGCGCTCCAGGAGGTTGACGCAGCGGATCAGCGAGGACTTTCCGGCGCCGGACTGGCCGATGACGCCGTACACCTCGCCCTCGCGGACGTGCAGATCGACGCCGTCGAGGGCGAGGACCTCGCGGCCTCGGGTGCGGTAGACCTTGCTCAGGCCCGTTGTGGTGATCACTGGGGGGTTCCGTCGCTGTCGAGTACGGGGCGTGGGTGTGCCCCGGTACGGGAGGGGGGCGGGCGCGCGCGGTCCCGTAGGGCTGATTCCGTACGGGGTGGGACGCGGCGGCGCGGCTCGCTTCAGGGGCGCGAGCGCAGGGGGGTGGAGTGGGGGCCCTCTAGAAGGCGCGCATTCGACACAGACAGCGAGCACCGGGCGTCATGGTCGCCTCGGTCGCAAGGGTGCGGCTGCTCGTCGTGGTCATGCGATCAGTAAAGCAGACGTATGGTGCCGACCGGGAGCCCTTTGTCCGTATGCTGGACAGACGTGGACACTTCCTGAGCGAGCCCGGGCTCGGGGGGCCGATACCGGCGTAATAGGGTCGGCGCATGCTTGTTGCCCTGACCGTGGTGACGTCCGTCGCCGCGCTGCTGCTCGCCGCGTGGTGCGGCTGGGCGGCGTACCGTGACCAGCCGACCAAGGACTGGCACTTCATCGGGATGGCCGTGGTGGCGGTGCTGGCGGTCGTCCAGCTCGTCGTCGGGGTCGTCCAGCTCGCGCGGGGTGAGAAGCCGGAGCAGGGGACGACGATCTTCGTCGCGTATCTGCTGGGGGCCTTCGCGTGCGTGCCGACGGCGGCGTTCATGTCGCTGGCCGAGCGGACGCGGTGGGGGTCGGTGACGGTCGCGGCGAGTGGCGTCGTGCTGGCGGTGCTGGAGGTGCGGCTCTATGACATCTGGGGAAGCTGAATCGCTGCGCGGGCGGCGGCTCATCAGTGGACCGGGGATGCTGCTCGTCTGGTTCTACGGGGTGATGGTCGTCGGGGCCGTGTCCCGGGCCACCTATCAGATCGCCACCGAGTTCGACCGGGCGCCGCTGGCGTACTCGCTGTCCGCCGTCGCCGGAGTGGTGTACGGGTTCATCACGTACTCGCTGGTGCGGGGCGGGGAGGCCTCGCGCAAGGCGGCGCAGGTGTGCTGCGCCGCCGAACTCGCGGGTGTGCTGGTCGTCGGGACGTGGACGCTGGTGGAGCCGTCCGCGTTTCCGGATGCGACCGTGTGGTCGGACTACGGGATGGAGTACGTGTTCATCCCGGTGCTGCTGCCGTTGTCGGCCTTGCGCTGGCTGCGGAAAGCGCCTGATCAGAGCAGTGGCTGAGGTTCACCCTCACGCCGTTTTGACGTATTCCCCCGCCGGTTTCTCCAGCACGATCATCGGGACGCCGTCCGCTCCCTCCGACGTGCCCACCGTCTCGTAGCCCACCTTTTTGTACAGCCTCAGGTTGCCCTCGCTGCGGTGGCCCGTGTGGAGGCGGAACCTCTTCGCGCCCCGTTCCTCCGCCAGGGCCGCTTCCGCCGCTCGCAAGAGCCTCGCTCCGATGCCGTGGCCCTGGAGGCGGGGGTGGACGCAGAGTTTGCCGATGGAGGCGGCGCCGTCGTCGGTGATGTGGCCCCGGACGGAGCCGACCACCTCTTCGCCGAGGCGGGCGACGAAGACACAGTCGGTGGTCAGCTCCTCGCGGACGGAGTCCAGGGACTGGACGAGCGGGTCGATCCGATAGTTGCCGTACAGGGCGGCCTCACTCTGGAAACACAGGTACTGAAGCCTGAAGATCTGCTCGGCATCCTGCTCGGTGGCACCCGAGATGGTCACGCTCATGCCCATGTGCGCACGCCTCCCGCTCATCTGATCGTCGGTGGTTCTCCACTCCTATCCCCGCGCTCCCCGGGCCGCAACCTCCCGGACACCCAGTGGTCCCTGTGACATACCTGACGTCGACAGGTTTACGTCAGGAGTTGCGGAACTCCTCGCGGGCCAGCACACCGGTGTCGGCGTTGTCGGTGAAGACCCCGTCGATGCCGGTCGCGAAGTACGTGCGGAACGCGCCGAAGGCGTCCCCGTACCCGTCCGCGTCCGTGCCCTTGCGGTACTCGGCCGGCAGGAAGGGGTTCTCGTTGCGCATCGTGTAGGGGTGCAGGATCAGGCCCGCCTTGTGGGCGTCGCGCACCAGCGTCGTCGGCTGGGTGAGCCTGCCGTCCGCGTCCCTCGGGATGATCAGGTTGAGCGTCGGGCCGATGCCCTGCGCATACCCGGCGATCTCCTTGAGGCCCTTCGGGGTGATCAGGTCGTCGACCGTGCGGGGGTCGCCGGACTCGACGAAGTCCCAGGGGCGGGTGCCGGCCGCGTCGAGGAGGACGACGAGGGGGTTGGCGACGAGCTTGTTCAGGCGCTGGATGCTGGTCGGCTCGAAGGACTGGAGGATGACCGGCGAGTTCGCCTTGTCCTTGCCGTACTTGCGCAGCAGCTTGGCGACCCGCTCCTCAAGGCCGAGACCCTGCCCCCGGAAGTAGGTGGGGTGCTTGGTCTCGGGATAGATCCACACCTGCTTGCCGCGCCGGCGCGTCTGCTCGTCCTGCCACTTGAGGACCTCCTCGAAGGTGGGGATCTCCCAGCGGCCGTCGTACAGCGTGTTGTGCGGGCGGTTGGCCGGGATGCGCTCGACCGCGCGCAGCCGCTTCAGCTCCGCGAGCGTGAAGTCCTCGGTGAACCAGCCGGTGACGGAGACGCCGTCCAGGACTTTCGTGCGCTTGCGGTCCTTGAACTCGGCGTGCGAGGCGACGTCCGTCGTCCCGCCGATCTCCGGCTCGTGGCGGCAGACGACGTGACCGTCCTTGGTGGGGACGAGGTCGCCCGCCTCGACGATGTCGGCGCCCATGTCGAGGGCGAGCTGGTAGGAGCCGAAGGTGTGCTCCGGGCGGTAGCCGCTGGCACCCCGGTGACCGATGATCGTCGGGACCGGCAGGCTCTTGAGGCCACCGCCGTGTCCGTACGTACGGCCCGCCGCGCTCGCGGTGCCGGAGGCGCCCACGACCGCCCCCGTCGCGCCCAGCATCGCCGCACCCAGCAGTGCGCGCCGTCCCGTGCCCCGCGTGCCCTCGTCCTGCGTCGCCATGGACTCTCCCCATTCGTCGTCGGCTCGTACGTGCGGGGTGATCGTAGGGGCGTGAACATGACCAGCGGGAGAACACGAACAGGTTTCACAGCCGACCCGCAGGTAAACCCGTGTCAACTCTGCGTAAGACCTCGGTGTCCCGATGTGCGTCACCCGGGTAGCCGAGAGTAACGTGCCTAGCTGCACGGACTTATACACAATCCCTTGACACCGGAGGGCCCGTTGTCCCGCTTCTCGTTCCTCAAGGCAACCCTCGGACCGGTCATGCGCCTGTGGTTCCGTCCGCAGGTGGAGGGGATCGAGAACATCCCGGGCGACGGGCCCGTCATCCTCGCGGGGAACCACCTCACGTTCATCGACTCGCTGATCATGCCGGTGGTCTGTCACCGGCAGGTGTTCTTCATCGGGAAGGACGAGTACGTCACCGGGACGTCGCTCAAGGGGCGGATCATGGCGTGGTTCTTCACCGGGTCCGGCATGATCCCGGTCGACCGGGACGGGGGGCGTGGGGGTGTCGCCGCGCTCATGACCGGGCGGCGGGTGCTGGAAGAGGGCAAGGTGTTCGGGATCTACCCCGAGGGGACGCGGTCGCCCGACGGGCGGCTGTACCGGGGGCGGACCGGGATCGCCCGGCTGACGCTGATGACCGGGGCGCCTGTCGTGCCGTTCGCGATGATCGGGACGGACAAGTTGCAGCCGGGCGGTGCGGGGATTCCTCGGCCGGGGAAGGTGACGGTCCGGTTCGGGGAGGCGATGGAGTTCTCGCGGTACGAGGGGATGGACCGGGATCGGTATGTGCTGCGGGCGGTGACCGATTCCGTGATGGCTGAGGTGATGCGGTTGTCCGGGCAGGAGTATGTGGACATTTACGCGACCAAGGCGAAGGCCGCGTAAGGGAGCCTAATCGCCGTAGGGGGTTCTGTTGGGGGGCGGGGAACAGGCGCGTTGTGGTTGTTCGCGCAGTTCCCCGCGCCCCTATTAGGCCAACTTGCGTCCGCGGAGTAGGAACCAAGCCGCCACTGAAGCCGCCAGGAGTACCACCGCTCCCACTCCCGCCGCCGCCGACAAGCCGTCGATGAACGCTTCTCTCGCTGACGTCAGCAGTGCCTCCGCCGCGTGTTCCGGGAGTGCTGCCGCCGACTCCACCGCGCCGCCCAGCGACTCGTGGGCCGCCTGCGGTGTACCCGCCGGGGACTCGAAGCCTCGGTAGACGCCGGTCACGATCGAGCCCAGGGCCGCGATGCCCAACGCCGCGCCCAGTTCGTACGCCGTCTCCGACACTGCCGAGGCCGAGCCCGCCTGCTCCTTGGGGACCGACGACAGGATGACGTCCGCCGTGACCGTGAAGGAGAAGCCGGCGCCGAGGCCGACGACCAGGAGGGCGGCGCCGAGGACGGGGTAACCCGTCGAGGTGTGGAGCTGGGTCAGGACCGCGAGGGCGATGCCTATCGCCGCCAGGCCGCCCGAGACGACCAGGCGGACCGAGTAGCGGCGGGCCGCCCGGCCTGCCAGGAGGCCCGCCGCCACCGCGCCGATCGCTGCCGGGAGTTCGGCGAGCCCCGCCTCCAACGGGCGGCGTTCCTGGACTAGTTGGAAGTACTGGGAGAGGAAGAAGACCAGGCCGGAGAGGCCGAGGACGGTCAGGAGGTCGGCCAGGACCGCGCCGCTGAAGCCCCGGTTGCGGAACAGCTTCATGTCCAGCAGGGGGACGGGCAGGGCGAGTTGGCGGCGGACGAAGCCGTAGAGGGCGACGGCGCCGAGGACACCGACGGTCAGCGCGACCGGGGTGAAGCCGTGGGCGGCGGCCTCCTTCACGCCGTACACGACCGCGACCATGCCGACGAGGGAGAGCAGCACGCTCGGGAGGTCCCAGGGACCGGGGTTCGGGTTGCGGGACTCCGGCAGGAGCTTCGCGCCGATGACGACGAGGGCGGCCATCACCGGGAGGTTGATGAGGAAGACCGAACCCCACCAGAAGTGTTCGAGGAGGAAACCGCCGACGATCGGGCCGATCGCCGTACCGGCGGAGGCAGTCGCTCCCCAGATGCCGACGGCGAGGCTGCGCTCGCGGGGGTCGGGGAAGAGGTTGCGGATCAGCGCGAGAGTCGCGGGCATGAGGGTCGCGCCGGCGACGCCGAGGAGCGCGCGGGCCGCGATCATCAACTCCGGTGTCGTGGCATACGCGTTGAGGATCGATATGAGGCCGAACGCGGTCGCGCCGACGAGCAGGATGCGCTTGCGGCCGATGCGGTCGCCGAGGCTGCCCATCGAGACGAGCAGGCCGGCGATGACGAACGAGTAGACGTCGCCGATCCACAGCAACTGCGTGCCGGACGGCTTGAGGTCCTCGCTGATGTACGGGGTCGCGAGGCCGAGGACGGTGGCGTCCACGGCCACCAGCAGCACGGCGAGCACGAGGACGGAGAGCCCGAGCCAGCGGCCCGGACGCTTCGTCACCTCGGTCGTACCCGTCGTCTGCACGGTGCTGGTCATGATTCCTCTCTCCTTAGCGCACCGCCGAGCATCAGCTCGACGGTCATGTGGTGGAAGTCCCGGGGGGCGCCCTTTCCGCACTGGACGAGCCAGACGGCGGAGCCGAGCAGGCCGTAGAGGGCCTCGGTGAGCCAGACCGGGCTCAGGTCGATCCTGAACTCGCCGGCCAGTTGGCCGCGTCTGAACAGCGCCTCGACCCGTTCGTCGATCCGCGCCCAGCCCTCGTTGACGCTGCCGTCCTCGAAGAGCTGGTTCTCCGTGTAGAGGAAGGCGATCAGCGCGGCGGACGGTTCGAATTCGCGGACCAGACGGCGGACGGCGTCCTGTGCCGTCCCCTCGTCGAGCCGTGCCGCGTCGAGTGCGCTTTCGCACTCCTCGATGCCGAACGCCTCCAGGGCGCGGATCAGCGCGTCCCGGCCCGCGAAGTGGCGGTGCAGGGTGGCGCGGCTGATGCCCGCCGCTTTCGCCACCTCGTCCATCGTGGCGGTGGCTTTGCGGGTCAGCAGGGCTGCGGCGGTGCGCAGCACGTGGTCACGGTCGACGGCCATGAGACGACCATAACCCACGTGAGACATGTTTGTCTCATGCAGGGCGTGGCCGTCTCAGGACTTCCGGCTAGGGGTGAGTCAGTGCCAGGGCAGGGAGGCGCGGGTCGCCCAGTACGCCGCCGGGGTCTCCGCGAGCGCCGCGAGGGCGGCCCGCTGGGTGTCGTCCAAGGTGATCGTCTCGGCCTTCAGGTTGGCCGTGAGCTGGGCGGTCGTCGCCGCGCCGGAGAGGGCCAGGCCCGTCCAGGGCTGGTGGAGGATCCAGGCCAGGGCGATCGCGTCCGGGCCGACTCCGGTGTCCTCGGCGATCTGCCGGACGGCGGGCGGGGCCGTGTCGCCCGCGAGACGGCCGTTCGCCATGCCCTCCTTCACGATCACCGTGAGGCCGGCGGCGTGCGCCTCCGCGAGCGCCGGTGCCGCCGAGGTCTCCAGGGCGTTGTACGTCGACTGGACCGTGCTGAACAGGGGCTCTCCGTCGACCGTGATCTCCAGCGCCGCCCTGATCGCGTCCGCCTGGGCGGGGCCGCTGGTGGAGAAGCCGACGGGGGTGCCGTCCTCTGCGAGGCGGGCGTGCAGGGCCTTGTCCGTCAGGGCGGGGCTGTCCGGGGTGACCGAGTGGATCTGGTAGACGTCCAGCCGGTCGCCGAGCAGTTCCGCCGTCTCGGCGCGCTGTCGGTCGTACGTCGCGAGGGTGTGGTCCTTGACCTCGTGCTTCTCGGCGTCCGTCGTCCAGCCGGCCGTGTACGTGTAGCCCCATTTGCTGCCGACGGCCACGTCGTCGACGTCCGGGTTCGCGCGCAGCCACTCCGCGAGGAACTCCTCCGACCTGCCGTACGAGCGGGCCGCGTCCAGGTAGCGGATGCCTGCCGTGTGGGCCGCCGTGAGAAGTTCGTGCGTGCGGGTGCGGAGGGCGTCGACCGTTCGGTCCTGCCCCAGGTCACGGTCCCGGCCGAGGTTGATGTACCCGGGACGGCCCACTGCTGCCAGGCCGAGACCGAGACGGGGGGTGGGCAGGGCGGAGAGACGCATGGGGGGTCCTGTTCGCAGGGGGTGCTTTACCCCGCCAACGTAACCCGGGGGTCAGCGGGGGACCTCCCGGCTGTCCTCCAGGGCTCTGCGGGCGTACGTCACGTAGTGGGCGAAGACCTCGGGGTGGGTGGCGCGGGTGATGTCGAGGACCGGGGCGTCCGGGTCCGCGAGTGCGAGGTAGCTCGTGGGGAGTTGCTGGGTGTAGCGGACGGTCATCCGGCCGGGGACGTCGAGGGGCCCGTGGGTTGAGGTGGGATGGTCCTCGCCCCCGCCGCCCCTACCCGTCCCATCCTTGAGGGGCTGCGCCCCTTCGACCCCCTTCGCCTCAGGAGGCGGGGACCTACTCGGTGGCGAGTGTGGGTTGGCTTTGGCTGGCCACGCCCACGCGGCGATGCCGTCGCGGGCGTCCAGGACCGTCGTCAACTCCCGTAGGAATCCCTCGCGTTCGGCGTCCCTGAGGAACAGCTCGTAGCAGAAGAGGACGGCTACTCCCGCTGCCGCGAAGAGGGCGAGCGCGACGCGGAATCTGTGGAGCAGTCGATGATCCCCCATGGTTTCCCCCGCCTCCCTGTCTGCCTGGGGAGGCGGGGGGTCACTCGATGTGGGCTACTTCTTCTTGGCGTCGGCCCACTCGTGCTGCCGTGCCACGTCCGCCTTCAGTTCTCCCAGTTGGACAGCCACCGCGCTCGGGGCCGTGCCGCCTCGGCCGTTGCGGGAGGCGAGGGCGCCGGGGACGTTGAGGACGGTGCGGACCTCGGGGGTGAGGTGGGGGGAGATTTTGGCGAACTCGTCGTCCGTCAGGTCGTTCAGTTCCTTGGACTGGGATTCGGCGACCTTGACGCATTCGCCCGCCACCTCGTGGGCCACGCGGAAAGGGACGCCCTGCTTCACCAGCCACTCGGCGATGTCCGTGGCCAACGAGAAGCCGGCGGGGGCGAGTTCTTCCATGCGGTCGCGGTGGACCGTGAGGGTGGCGATCATGCCGGTGAACGCGGGGAGGAGGACTTCGAGTTGGTCGCAGGAGTCGAAGACCGGCTCCTTGTCCTCCTGCAAGTCGCGGTTGTACGCCAGCGGGAGGGCCTTCAGAGTCGCCAGCAGGCCCGTCAGGTTGCCGATCAGGCGGCCCGACTTGCCGCGCGCCAGCTCCGCGATGTCCGGGTTCTTCTTCTGCGGCATGATCGACGAGCCCGTGGAGAACGCGTCGTGGAGGGTGACGAAGGAGAACTCCTTCGTGTTCCAGATGATGATCTCCTCGGCGATCCGGGACAGGTTGATCCCGATCATCGCGGTGACGAAGGCGAACTCGGCGACGAAGTCACGGGAGGCCGTGCCGTCGATGGAGTTGCCGACGCTGCCGCCCTCGAAACCGAGGTCGGCGGCGACCGACTCGGGGTCGAGACCGAGGCTGCTGCCCGCGAGCGCGCCGGAGCCGTACGGGGAGACGGCCGTACGGTCGTCCCACTGCCGCAGGCGTTCCGCGTCGCGGGCCAGCGGCTGGACGTGGGCCAGCAAGTGGTGGGCGAACAGCACCGGTTGGGCGTGCTGGAGGTGCGTGCGGCCCGGCATCGCGACGTCCGGGTGGGCCTGTGCGAGGCCGATCAGCGCGTCCTGGAGGTCGGCGACGAGGCCGCCGATGATCCGGGCGTGGTCGCGCAGGTACATCCGGAAGAGGGTGGCGACCTGGTCGTTGCGGGAGCGTCCGGCGCGGAGCTTGCCGCCGAGATCGGGGCCGAGGCGCTCCAGCAGGCCGCGTTCCAGGGCGGTGTGGACGTCCTCGTCCGCGATCGTGCCGACGAAGGAGCCGTCGGCGACGTCCGCCTCCAGCTGGTCCAACCCGGCGATCATGCGGGTGAGTTCGTCCTCGGTGAGGAGGCCCGCCTTGTGCAGCACGCGCGCGTGGGCGCGGGAGCCGGCGATGTCGTAGGGCGCGAGCCGCCAGTCGAAGTGGACGGACGCGGACAGCTTCGCCAGGGCCTCGGCGGGACCGTCGGCGAAACGGCCGCCCCAGAGCCGTACGTCACCGCTGTTGCTGCTCACTGCACTTGCTCCTCAAAGCTGATGATGTGCCACCGCCTCCCCAACGCGTGCGTGTGGGGAGGCGGTTGTCACGCTATCGGTTACGCGAGGTCCCGCTTGGCCGCGATCTTCGACGACAGGCTGTAGATGTCGATGAAGCCCTTGGCTGCGGCCTGGTCGAAGCTGTCGCCCGTGTCGTACGTGGCCAGGTTGAAGTCGTACAGGGACGTGTCCGAGCGACGGCCCGTGACGACCGCGCGGCCACCGTGGAGGGTCATCCGGATGTCGCCGTTGACGTGCTGGTTGGCCTCGTCGATGAAGCCGTCCAGGGCGCGCTTGAGCGGGGAGAACCACTGGCCGTCGTAGACCAGTTCGCCCCAGCGCTGCTCGACCTGCCGCTTGTAGCGGGCGAGTTCACGCTCGACGGTGACGTTCTCCAGCTCCTGGTGGGCCGTGATGAGCGCGATCGCGCCCGGGGCCTCGTACACCTCGCGGGACTTGATGCCGACGAGACGGTCCTCGACCATGTCGATCCGGCCGATGCCCTGGGCGCCGGCGCGCTCGTTGAGCTGCTGGATGGCCTGGAGGACGGTGACGGGCTTGCCGTCGATGGCGACCGGGACGCCCGCCTTGAAGGTGATGACCACCTCGTCGGCGTCACGGGCGACGGCCGGGTTCTGCGTGTACTCGTAGATGTCCTCGATCGGGGCGTTCCAGATGTCCTCCAGGAAGCCCGTCTCGACCGCGCGTCCGAAGACGTTCTGGTCGATGGAGTAGGGGGACTTCTTGGTGGTCGCGATCGGGAGGTTCTTCTGCTCGCAGAACGCGATCGCCTTGTCACGGGTCATCGCGTAGTCACGGACCGGGGCGATGCACTTGAGGTCGGGGGCGAGGGCGACGATGCCGGCCTCGAAGCGGACCTGGTCGTTGCCCTTGCCGGTGCAGCCGTGGGCGACGGTGGTGGCGCCGTGCTTCTGGGCGGCGGCGACGAGGTGCTTGACGATCGTCGGCCGCGACAGCGCGGAGACCAGCGGGTAGCGGTCCATGTAGAGGGCGTTGGCCTTGATCGCGGGGAGGCAGTACTCCTCGGCGAACTCGTCCTTCGCGTCGGCCACCTCGGCCTCGACCGCGCCGCACGCGAGGGCGCGCTTGCGGATGACGTCCAGGTCTTCGCCGCCCTGGCCGACGTCGACCGCGACGGCGATGACCTCGGCGCCCGTCTCCTCGGCGATCCAGCCGATGGCGACGGAGGTGTCCAATCCGCCTGAGTAGGCGAGTACGACGCGCTCGGTCACGGGTTTCTCCTCACAGTGCATTCGCTGACATGCATGAGTATGCAGAACTCTGCATGGTTCGTCAATCCGGGGTTCGCGGCAGGTGACGGCGTTCACTTTCCCGACCCGCCTGTGAAGATCCCTTGGCCGACGTTTGGGGTGGGGTTGAACAACGTCAACCGCTTGCCCGTACTTCACGGCGAACGCAACGGCGCCGCGTTTGACCCACCACTCCTGACCCAAGTGAGGCATTGCCATGTCCAGGGCTCTTCCGAAGTACAACAAGCGTCGCGTCGGTCTCATCGGCGGCGCCGCCGCGGTCGTACTCTCCGGCGCGGTCATCGCCGGCACCGCTCTCGCCGGGCAGGACTCGTCGAACGACAACACCACAGCGAACGCCCAGACCCTCGCGGCAGGCCCAGGGACAGTCTCCTGCCCGGACGTCGCCTCGCAGCTCCCGGCGAACATCCCCGCCTCCGCGCAGGCCGAGGTCACCCGTAACCTCCAGCTGCTCCAGACGCAGATCCAGGAAGCGAACGAGCGGATCGTGAAGACGGTCGGCCAGGGCGGCCCGAACTTCGTCCAGAACGCGATCGTCGGCCCGCTCAAGGACAAGCGTGTCGCCACGATCAACCGCATCGCGACGGCCATCGGGCGACAGGGCGTGAAGCCGGTCGGCCTGGACGCGCTGGCCGCGTGCAGCGTGGGCAACGCGGGGACGAACGCGGGCGGGAACAAGGGCAACGCGGGCAACAACAACGGCAATGCCGGGAACGCGGGCAACAACGCCAACGCGGGTAACAACAACGGCGGGAAGAACAACAACGGGAACGCGGGCAATGCCGGGAACGCGGGCAACGCCGGCAACGCGGCCGGTGCCGGCAAGATCTCCTGCCCGGACGTCGCCTCGCAGCTCCCGGCGAACATCCCCGCCTCCGCGCAGGCCGAGGTCACCCGTAACCTCCAGCTGCTCCAGACGCAGATCAACGAGGCCAACGACCGGATCGTGAAGACGGTCGGCCAGGGCGGCCCGAACTTCGTCCAGAACGCGATCGTCGGCCCGCTCAAGGACAAGCGCGTCTCCACGATCAACCGCATCGCGACGGCCATCGGGCGACAGGGTGAGAAGCCGGTCGGTCTGGACGCGCTGGCGGCCTGCACGGTCAACCAGTGACGTGACAGGTCGCGGTGGCCGCCCCGAGGAAACGCCGGCCGGGGCGGCTGTCGCGTGTGTCTTCGCGGGGATGGGGCTCTCCGCGGGGCTCTCCGTGAGGTGAGATTTCGGCGATATGGGGTTCTCAGCGGCGGCTGAGGACCCCGCTCGCGTCGTGGGGCTCTCGGTGTCGCCGAGGGCCCCTTCGTCGTGGTCGCTCGGTGCCATCATGTTCTCCTGATCGGGGAGGGGTTGGGGACATGGCACAGGTGGCACGCAGGGCTCTGCTCATCGGGGTCGGGCGGGCGCCGGAGACCGTGGAGGTGCTGGAGCCGCTGGAGGAGACGGTCGGCTCCGATCTGCGGCTGCTGGAGGCGACGTTGCGGGGGTCGGGGTACGAGGTCGAGGTACTGCCTGACGCCGGGCGCAGTCGGATCAAGCTGGCGATCGACGGTGCGGCCCGTCAAGTCCCCTCCGGCGGAACGCTGTTGCTGTACTTCAGCGGGCACGGGCTGCGGGTCGGCGGCACGGACTACCTCGTCCCCGCCGACGCCATCGCCCCGGCCGACGGGGTGTGGAGCGAGCTGCACCTCGACTCCCTGATGCCGGCCAACATCAGTCCCCTGCTGCGGGGTTGCGAGGCGGGGACCGTTCTCTGGTTCATCGACGCCTGCCGTACCGAACTCGTGGGCGACGGCGTCCAGTTCGCCAACCAGGCCGACAGCGGGCCGCCTCGGGGCGGGTTCGCCGTCATGGCCGGGTGTTCCGCCGGGGAGTACAGCGGCTACACCGGCGAGGGCAGCTTCTTCGCCAAGGGGCTCGCCGAGGCCCTCGGGCCCATGACACCGGCCCGGACCGTCGAGGACGTCCTCGCCGCCGCCCGCGCCGCGACCGTCAAGTCCGCCCGGCGGCACGGGGTGCGGCAGACGCCCTGGTTCCGGTACGGGACGTACGAGGAGGAGCGGACCAGGAAGACGGAGATCTGCGAGGGGCGCGCACTGCTGGAGGCGTGGCAGGGGGCCGTTCGGGAGACGCCCCTGTGGAACCACGTCGAGGAATGCGAACGGGCCGCTCTGGTGGGGGTGTTGGAGGAGTTCGCCGAGGACAGTGCCCGGGTCGTGCATCGCGCGCAGGAGCGATTGCCGGACGCCGATCCCTGGGTCGACGACGCCTTCCCCGTCCGCGTGTTGCGTGACCGTCTGCCGGAACTCCTGCCCCCCGACCTCGTGTTGTCCGCCGTCGAGGTGATCGCGCTGGTCGCCGCGCCGTTCCTGCACGAGGTGGCTTGGGCGGAGCGGGTGAGTCAGGCCGTCGAGGTGCAGCCGTACGACGTCTCGCGGCGGGGTGGGAGTGCGCATCGGCTGCACTACGAGCAGATCGTCGAGCAGCACGGGCGGATCGCCCGGAAGTTGGCGGACTGTCGGGCTCGGGGGCGGGTCGAGGATGTCGCCGCGCTCACCATGTGGCTCGTCCATCGGTGGATCGCGGATCGGTTCGAGACGGACGACGAGGTGATGCCGGTGGCGTCGGCTGTGGCGCTGGCGTCTCGGTTGGGGCTCGCGGAGGATCGGGCGCTGGATCTCGGGGAGTTGTTGCGGGCGGTGGCCTCGGGGGTGGGGTCCGATGAGGTGTGGGGGGCCTCCCGGAAGGTCCTGTTGCCCGGCAAGGGGCATCAGGTGCTGCGGGTCGGGGAGTTGGGGTCCTTGCTGCGGCTCGCCTCGTTGTTGGCGGTGGATGTGCGGGTGCTGCCCGATGTCGTCGCGGATCATCTTGCTGTGTCCGATGCGGTGTTGCCTCAGCAAGTGGTGGGGGTGGCACGGGAGTTGAGCTGGCATCGGGAAGGGAGTGCGCTGCATCTGGATGCGCTCTGTCCGCATCAGGCCGTGCATGCGGCTCTGGTGGAGGTGGTCGAGGAGGCGGATCGGGTGGCCGGGCGGGTGTCCGGGGGTGGGGTGCTCGCGGATGTGCCGGGGCGGGTGACCGATCGGGATCTGCGGCCGTCCCGGATCGGGGGGCGGGAGTCTTACGAGGTGCCGTTGCTGCGGTTTCATCTCGCGCAGACCGAGGTGCGGGAGTTGTTGATGGGGGAGCAGCTTTACGGGGGTGAGCCGGAGTTGGCTCTTCGGGAGCTGTATCAGAACGCGATGGACGCGTGCCGGTATCGGGAGATGCGGTGGCGGTATCTGGAGAGTGTGGGGGCTCATCCTGTCGAGTGGAGCGGGCGGATCGTCTTCAGTCAGGGGGAGGATGAGCGGGGGCGGTATGTGGAGTGCCGGGACAATGGTGTGGGGATGAGCAGGGAGCAGCTGAAGCAGACGTTCACTCGGGCGGGGAGTCGGTTCGAGCGGTCGTCTTCTTTTCGGCGGGAGCAGTCGAAGTGGTTGCGGCATGATCCTGAGTTGCGGCTTTATCCCAACAGCCGGTTCGGGATCGGGGTGTTCAGTTATTTCATGCTCGCCGAAGAGATGAGCATTGTGACGAGGCAGGTGAGTCCGGAGGGGATTCCTGCGGAGTATGCGTTGCGGGTGGATATTCCGAGCAGTGGGAGTCTGTTTCGGGTTCAGCGGCATGATGGGCGTGATGACGGGGTGGCGGAGGGGGGTACTCGGGTTCGGCTCTATTTGCGGGAGGATGAGCGGATTCGGGATCTTTCGTGTGTGCGGGTGTTGCAGGATCTGGTGTGGGTGAGTGAATTCCGGATGGAGGCCAAGGATTCGGGCGGACTGGAGAACGAGTGGAGTCCGGGGGCTTTGCAAGCGGAGGAACTTCCGCATGCGGAAGCGGTTCCCGGGATGCTTTGGTGGGTGGACGGAGGTGGGGCGATTCTGTGCGACGGGATCGCCACCGATCAGGAGCCGTTCGGGTATGTGGTGAATCTGAGTGGGGAGCAGGCGGGGAAACTCAGTGTGAGCCGGAAGGAGTTGCAGGGGTACGACGCCAGGTGGGTGGAGTCGCTGTGGCGGAGGGGGGCGGGGGTGTTGCCCAGTTCGTCGTTGCTGTCGCAGCGCTGGACGTGGCGGCTGGATCAGCGGAGTCCTGCTGTGGCGAGAGTGCTGGATTCGGAATGGCGAGGTGAGGGGGTGCGAGCCGAGGTACCAGGGAGGAAGCCCACACCCTTGGACCAGGTGGGCTGGTTCCATCGAGACGAGGCCCTGATCGAGAACCCCAACTCGGCTGTGGGACAAGGAACTTACCTGCCCTGGCGCGCGAAGGTCTTCGGAATGTCACAGCGCTATCAGGAACTGGCGGCGCCGGCCGACCTCGCCGGGTATCCGGTTCCTGTGCCGGGGGACGCGGACCTCGTCCAGCACATCCCCGTCCCCTGGCATCACGTGCTGTACCGGTCCGCTGTGCAGGAGACGAGCCCCGAACACGTGCAGCGCCGGCTCAGAGGGCTGAGGGTCATGCATCAGCAGTACGCACCTCTCCCGCACCGGGGAGAGACGGTGACCCAGGTGCCGGAGAACGACGCTCTCCTCAAGCTCCTCGATCCGGGCAGCGGAACGATGTCCCAGGTGGTCGGCGGCGATGGCGCCCTCCACTGGGGCTCTCTGATCGCACTCTCGGCCCGATCGTCTCTCTCCCTCGGCGAGTTGGTGCGGCAGCTCACCCCCTTCCAGCCTCTCCTTCCCACACCTCTGCCCGTGGTCCCGGAACACCACCAGGACTACGTCTGCACAAACGTGAACCTCCAGCGGATCTTCCTCCTCGCGCCCACCGGGAAAACCAGGCCTGTCCGGGCTCTGCCCACCACGGCCATGGACCTGCATCAGGTTGCCAAGAACGTCGGCCTGAGCGTGCTGGAAGTGCTCCAGGATCTCACCGACTTCTCCTGGCTGGGCTGGACGGTCCCGACCCGGGAGGCAATCCTTCCCTGGACCCTCCTCGACAACGACCTCCAGGACGTGGTGGACACCTTCGTCCGGGGAGACCTGCTGCCGTGGGCAGCGACCGTGGACTTCGCCGACACTCTGGGCACCGACCTGCGAACGGCGGAGAAGCGGCTCGCGCAAGTGGCCGCAGACCTCGGGCTATGCCACGAACGCCGGTACGTCTCCGATACCGAGGCGGCCCGAGTGCGGCCATCGGTCGACGCGGCCATCCTGGTGAGGCGTCTCGCGTTCCTGGGGGTCGTCCTGGAGAACGGGCTGACCGTCGAGTCCCTGTCCCTGGCGTACGTCGCGGATTCCGGCATCAAGGATCCGGACCTCGCGATGGCTGATCTGCGGCGAGCCGGCGTCGACGTGCCGGACGACATCTCGATCGTCCTCGAATGGCACGCCCTGCCGCTCCACGACCGCTATGTCCTGTCCGGCACGGAACCGTCCCTGACCGAGGAGGACTATCCCGCCGACGAGTTGACGTCCGCCATCCTGTTCAATGCCGCGAACAGCCTCAACGAGACGCTGGGCGAGGTGTGGGATTCAGCGAGCGCCTACACCGAACGCTTCGGGTTCGCGTTGCCCCACCTCCCCGCGTCCCTCGTTGGCTTTCATCCGGCCGGGCACATGGTGACCGCCCTGATGTCCCACTTGGGCAATCCGAACCAAACCCTCGGCACCCCTGTGTGGAAGCCCCTGCGCCCCCGAGCCCTGGCGGCCTACGCACACCACAGGGCGATCGCCCCAGCCACCGCCTACGCACAACTCCTCCCCCTCCGCGAGATCGGCGCCCTCATCCCCGCCCACCTCGAAGACCTCCCCACCCAAGTCCCCGACCAACACGACCTCCTGGCCCTCGACGAAACCCACCGCGTCACCCCACCCACCTCCCCCTACACCCCCCTCGACCTCCTCAGCATCGCCGCCCGCCTAGGCGAACCCCTCCCCCGCACAGCCGCCCGCATCACCCCCTACCTCCCCCTCACCGAAACCCCCACCCCCCTCCCCACCACCCCCGACCTCATCCCCCTCTGGCAAGACCTCTCCATCCTCACCCGCCACCTGGACGGCCTCCTCCCCGCCCTGGAAGGCCAAGTCACCCACCAACACATCCAGTTCGCCGCAGAAGCCACCGGCATGACCGAAACCTGGGTGACGAACCGCCTATCCCTCTACGCCGACATGTTCAACCTGACCTTGGACCAGACAAGCTCATGACCACCCACACCCACGACACCCCCTACGCCGAAACCCACCTCGGCGACACCCCAACCCCCTTCACCCACCACCCCTCCCCCGACGGCAATTCCCTCACCCTCCAAGGCACCTGCCCCCGCTGCCAGGGCCCCACCACCTCCCAGTACGCCTACGGCCTCCCCGGCACCGGCACAAAAGGCATCTTCAGCCGACGCCAACACCCCGCTCCCACCCCCGAATCCACCCTCCTCCAAGAAGTCCACTACTGCGAGTGCGGCCACCCCCACCCCCAACTCCCCCCGGACGTCCCCTTCATAGGCTGCGGAGCCAGCTGGACCCTCACCAACCTCCAAGCAGGCACCCCCTGATGGCACCCGCACCCGCATCCCCAACAGACAGACGCAACCGCCGCTGGGCCGAACTCGCCAGAGAACTGGAGTTCACCCAACTCCCGGAGCTGAGAAGACAAGCGGAAGGCTGGCGCTCCGGCCTCACCGGCCTCACCGCGCTCCTCGCGATCCTGGTCACCCTGAAAGGCGGCGACGACCTCGCGAAGGTGCCGGACTGGTCCCGGCAGACGGCCGGCGCACTCGTCGTCACCGCGTTCGTCCTCCTGCTCACCGGCTCGGTGCTGGCCGTACGCGCCGCGCACGGCACCCCGGACAGCCGGATCCTGCTGGCGGGCCAGGCGCTCCGCACGTGGACGAAGAGCGAAATCGCCCGGGTCACCCGGTACATCCGCTACGCGACGTGGTGCTGTCTGGCCGGAATCACCCTGGCGGCGGCAGCGGTGATCGTCGTATGGACGACGACGGCGGACGACCCGGCGCCCACCCACCTGGTACGGGTGGGCACGACGACCGGTGACCGCTGCGGTGAACTACTCGGCGCGGGCCGGCAGGGCGTACGGATCAAGGAGAAGGACGGCAGGGAAACGCCGCTCCCCGCAGCTCAAGTGACCTCGGTGACGCCCGTGACGACCTGCGCCCGGCAAGAAGGCTCGTAGAAAGATCCGTAGAAAACTCCGCGCGGACTCTCCAACCGGCTGAACACTCCCCGCCTCCGCCACGTATTCGTGGGCCAAGGGTCAAGTCCCCCGGAGGAACCGTGACCACCACGATCGCAGGCGGACGTGCCGCCCGCCGCCAGACGATGCGCCGCATCCGCCCGCGCCGGTCCCCGGCCGTCCCGCTCCTGCTCGCCGTGTGGGCGGGCGCCGTGGGTGTGCTGTGGCTGTGGTGGGACAACACGCCGAACGTCGCGAACACCGACAGCATGATTCTCAACGCGGGCCGGATCACCGGCCTGTTGGCGGGATATCTGATGGCACTCGTCGTGCTCCAGATGGCGCGGGTGCCCGTGCTGGAGCGGTGGGTCGGCTCGGACCGGGTCGCGCGGTGGCACGCGATGAGCGGCCGGTACACGCTGTGCCTGACGTTCGCGCACGTGTTCCTGATCGTGTGGGGCTACGCGCTCCAGGCGGGCAAGACGCTCGGCGACTTCGTGCAGCAGACGCTGGACCTCGTCAACCAGCTCCCGGACATGGGCAAAGCGGCCATCGGCACGGGCCTGCTGGTGCTGATCGGCGTCGTCTCGGTCGGCGGGGTCCGCAAGCGGATGCCGTACGACACCTGGTACCACATCCACCTGATGACGTACTCGGCCGTGTTCATGACGTTCTGGCACCAGCTCACCACGGGCAACGAGTTCGTCGTCAACTCGACGGCGAAGACGGTCTGGTACGGCCTGTACGGCACGGTCACCGCGCTGGTGGTCTGGTACCGCCTGCTGACGCCGATCCGGCTGAACCTGCGGCACCGCATGTACGTCGAGGCGGTCGTCGAGGAGGCACCCGGCGTCGTGTCGGTGCTGATCGGCGGGCGCAAACTGCACCGGATGGGCGCGGAGGCCGGCCAGTTCTTCCGCTGGCGGTTCCTCGCCCCCGGCATGCGCTTCAGCTCGCACCCGTACTCGCTGTCCGCCGCCCCGCGCCCCGGCATGCTGCGGATCACCGTGAAGGCGAACGGCGACCACAGCGCGGCCCTGCGCGAACTGGCACCCGGCACGAAGGTGTGGGCCGAGGGCCCGTACGGCGCGATGACCGCGTCCCGCCGCAGCCGGGGCAAGGTGCTGCTGGTGGCCGGCGGTGTCGGCATCACCCCGATGCGCGCCCTGTTCGAGACCCTGCCGGGCGCCCCCGGCGACCTGACCCTCCTCTACCGGGCCAACACCACCCGCGACCTCGCCCTGTGGGACGAACTCGCGAAGATCGCCGACGAGCGCGGCGCACGCCTCATGTACGCCGTGAACAGCCCGGACGGCGAACGCCCGGACATCTCCGCCGAGTCCCTGGAGCGGAAGATCCCGGACATCGCCGAGCACGACGTCTTCATGTGCGGTCCCGGCGGGTTCGCGCAGTCGGTGTACGAGTCGCTGCGCGGCGCCGGGGTCCCGGCCCGCCGTATCCACCACGAGTCGTTCGAGATGTGACCTCCGGGTCCGACTGCCGCACGCCACCTCCCACTTGACCTCTCCTTCCACGGATAACAGGAGCCCAGAAACACATGAGGAAGAGCCACCCGCTTCGGCGTGTCGTGCTGGCCAGTGCCGCCACCGTGTCCGGGGTCGTGCTGCTGCTGACGCTCAAGCCGTCCTCCGACCCCGGTTCGTCCTCCCCGCAGGCGTCAGGTTCGGGCGCGCAGGCGCAGGACTCGGCCCAGGGCGGCGCCGGGGCGCCCGTCACGGGCACGGTCACGGGGGACGCCGTCCAGACGCAGTTCGGCAACGTCCAGGTCAAGCTGACGATCGACAACAACCGCATCACCAAGGCGGAAGCCGTGCAGGCGCCGTCGGGGGGTACGTCGACGCAGAAGACCGCGGACGCCGTTCCCAAGCTGAACGCCGACGTCGTCGCCAAGCAGTCGCCGAACATCGACACCGTCTCGGGGGCGACGTACACCTCCGAGGGGTACAAGAAGTCCCTCCAGTCGGCGATCGACAAGGCCAACTCGGGTGGTGCGCAAGGTGGCGGCCAGAAGGGCGGCGGTCAGGCGCAGGCGTCCGGCAGCTTCACGGGTGACGTGGCGCAGACGCAGTACGGGGACGTCCAGGTCCGCATCACCGTCGCGAACGGGAAGATCACCAAGTCGGAGGCCGTCAAGGCGCCTTCGGGCGGGACCTCGACGCAGAAGACCGAGCTGTCGGTGCCGAAGCTCAACTCCGAGGTGCTGGCGAAGCAGTCCGCGAACGTCGACACGGTGTCGGGGGCGACCTCCACGTCCGAGGGGTACAAGAAGTCCCTCCAGTCGGCGATCGACAAGGCCAACGCCGGTGCCTCGAAGGGTGGTTCACAGCAGTCGGGCGGGGGTCAGCAGTCGGGTGGCGGCCAGGCGCAGGCGTCCGGCACCTTCACCGGCAACGTCTCGCAGACGCAGTACGGCGACGTCCAGGTCCGCATCACCGTCGCGGGCGGCAAGGTCACCAAGGCGGAGGCCGTCAAGGCGCCCTCGGGCGGGACCTCGACGCAGAAGACCGAGCTGTCGGTGCCGAAGCTCAACTCCGAAGTCCTCACGAAGCAGTCCGCGAACCTCGACACCGTCTCCGGCGCCACCTCCACCTCCGAGGGGTACAAGAAGTCCCTCCAGTCAGCCCTCGACCAGGCCGGGATCTGACCCCGGTGCCGGACCCCTCCGAAACTCCCGCCGCGGTACGTCATGTGGAAGAAGTCATGGGGACTGTCTTCTCCTTCGACGTCCGCGGCGGGGATCCCGTCCAGGTCCGCACCGCCCTCGCCGAAGCCGTGGCCTCCCTCCACCGCGCCGACGCGGTCTTCAGCACCTACCGCGAGGACAGCGAGATCTCCCGGCTGTCCCGAGGCGAACTCACCCTGTCCGACTGCTCCCCCGAAGTCACCGAGATCCTCGAACTCGGCGCCCGGGCCGAGCAGTTGAGCGACGGCTGGTTCAGCATGCGCTACGAGGGCCACCTGGACCCCACGGGCATCGTCAAGGGCTGGTCCATAGAGAGAGCAGCCCGCATGCTCGCGGCGGCCGGCGCGACGGGGGTGAGCCTCAACGGAGGCGGAGACGTACAGCTGTTGGGGGTACCGGGTCCCGAACGCCCGTGGCGGGTGGGCGTGTCGGACCCACTCCGCCCGGGAGGCTTGGCGGCGGTGGTATCCGCAGCGGGCGCCCCGGAGTTGGCGGTGGCGACATCGGGCACGGCGGAGCGGGGTGCGCATATCGTCGACCCGAAGACAGGCCACTCGGCGGTAACGGACTTGGTAGCGGTAACAGTTGTGGCCCCCACTCTCACCTGGGCGGACTGCTGGGCGACAGCGGCATTCGCAATGGGATCGAGGCAGGGTCTGGAGTGGCTGGAGTCGCTGCCAGACGTAGAGGCCCTACTGATCACAGCGGGAGACGAGGTCAGATGCACCGGGGGCCTTGCGACAAGGCTAGGTTGAGATACCCCTTCAGCCCCCGTTCTGAGCCAACCGCAACAAATGATCCGCGAGCGCCTGCCCCCCGGTAGCCTCCCGGCTGATCAGCAGCAACGTGTCATCCCCGGCAATGGTCCCCAAGATGTCATGCAGTTCAGCCTGATCAATCGCGGACGCCAAGAACTGCGCAGCCCCCGGAGGTGTCCGCAGCACCACCAGATTCGCGGAAGCCTCCGCGGAGATCAGCAACTCCTGAGAGAGCCGCCGCATCCGCTCTTCCTTCGCGGACTCCCCCAACGGCGCCCGAGGCGTACGGAACCCGCCCTCACTGGGCACCGCATAGATCAGGTCCCCGTCGGTGTTACGGATCTTCACCGCGTTCAACTCGTCGAGATCACGCGACAAAGTGGCCTGCGTGACACTCAACCCGTCATCGGACAGCAGCTTCGCCAGTTGGCTCTGCGACCGCACCGGCTCCCGGTTGAGAATGTCCACGATCCTCCGATGACGCGCCGTACGCGTCTGCGGAACGGCCGGCCCAGCGGCGGCATCACTCATCGTCGTCTCATTCTCCGGCTCGGTCCCCGTTCACGGCATCGAGGACACCGGGCAGCGCCCCGAGGAACGCCGCCACCTCCTCGTCCCGCAGATTCAGCGGCGGCATGAGCCGTACGACGTCGGCGGCAGGCGCGTTGACCAGGAACCCGGCATCCTGGGCCGCCTGCTGCACCTGCGCGGCATACGGCCCGGTGAGCACGATACCCAGGAGGAGCCCCGCGCCCCGGACATAATCGATCATCGGATGTCCGAGACCCTCGATCCCGTCCCGCAGCTTCTCGCTCTGCGCCTTGACGTTCTCCAGCAGCCCGTCGTTCTCGATGGTGTCGAGGACGGCGATCCCGGCGGCGCAGGCGACGGGGTTCCCGCCGAAGGTGGTCCCGTGCTGACCGGGCTGGAGGAGGTCGGCGGCCCGCCCGAAGGCGACGGTCGCACCGAGCGGCAGCCCGCCGCCGAGCCCCTTGGCGAGGGTGACGACGTCGGGCAGGACGCCTTCGTGGGCCTGGTACTCGAACCAGTTCCCGGTCCGCCCGATGCCGGTCTGCACCTCGTCGAGGACGAGCAGCGCACCCGTCGCGGCGGTGATGGCGCGCGCCGCCTTGAGGTACCCGGCGGGCGGCACGACGACGCCGTTCTCGCCCTGCACCGGCTCGATGATGACGAGTGCGGTCTCGTCGGTGACGGCGGCGGCCAGCGCCTGCGCGTCGCCGTAGGGGACGTGTGTGACGTCGCCCGGGAGCGGCTGGAAGCCGTCCTGCTTGCCAGGCTGGCCGGTGAGCGCGAGGGCGCCCATGGTGCGGCCGTGGAAGCCGCCGGTGGTGGCGACCATGTGGGTACGCCCGGTCAGCCGGCCGATCTTGAACGCGCCCTCGTTGGCCTCGGCGCCGGAGTTGCAGAAGAACACCTTGCCGTCGCGCCCGAACCGGGCGAGGAGCCGTTCGGCGAGGGCGACGGGGGGTTCGGCGACGAAGAGGTTGGAGACGTGGCCGAGGGACGCGATCTGCGTGGAGACGGCCTCGACGATCGCCGGGTGGGCGTGGCCGAGCGCGTTGACGGCGATCCCGCCGACGAAGTCGAGGTACTCGTTGCCGTCGGCGTCCCACAGCTTGGCGCCCGCGCCGCGCACGAGGGGCAGGCGGGGGGTGCCGTAGTTGTTCATGAGCGAGCCCTGCCAGCGGGCGGTCAGCTCCTGATTGCCGGTCATTCCGAGTCCCCCTCGTCTTCGTCGGGCACGACCATCGTGCCGATCCCGTCATCCGTGAAGATCTCCAGCAGGATGGAGTGCTGGACGCGGCCGTCGATGACCCGCGCGGTCTGTACGCCGCCGCGCACCGCGTGCAGGCAGCCCTCCATCTTGGGGACCATGCCGGCGCTCAACTCCGGGAGCAGCTTCTCCAGTTGGGAAGCGGTGAGGCGGCTGATCACCTCGTCGGAGTTCGGCCAGTCCTCGTAGAGCCCCTCGACGTCGGTGAGGACGAGGAGGGTTTCGGCGCCCAGTGCCGCAGCGAGTGCCGCAGCCGCCGTATCAGCATTGACGTTGTAGACATGTCCGTCGTCCTCGCTGCGGGCGATCGACGAGACGACCGGGATCCGGCCGTCGGCCAGCAGCGCCTCGATGGCGCCGGTGTCGATCGCGGTGATCTCGCCGACCCGGCCGATGTCGACCAACTCGCCGTCGATCTCGGGCCGGTGCTTGACGGCGGTGATGGTGTGCGCGTCCTCGCCGGTCAACCCGACGGCGAGCGGCCCGTGTTGGTTGAGGAGCCCGACCAGCTCGCGCTGCACCTGTCCGGCGAGGACCATGCGGACGACGTCCATGGCCTCCTCGGTGGTGACGCGCAGCCCGGCCTTGAACTCGCTGACGATGCCGTGCTTCTCGAACGCGGCGTTGATCTGCGGGCCGCCGCCGTGCACGACGACCGGCTTGAGCCCGGCGTGGTGCAGGAAGACGACGTCCTGGGCGAACGCGGCCTTCAACTCCTCGTCGACCATGGCGTTCCCGCCGAACTTGACGACAACTGTCTTGCCGTTGTGCCGAGTCAGCCAGGGGAGCGCCTCGATGAGGATCTGTGCTTTCGGGAGGGCCTTGTGCTTGCGGGTCTCGCTCATGAGGAGTACGCGCTGTTCTCGTGGACGTAGTCGGCGGTGAGGTCGTTGGTCCAGATCGTCGCGGTCTCGGTGCCGGCGGAGAGGTCGGCGACGATGTGCACCTCGCGGTAGCGCATGTCGACCTTCTCGCGGTCCTCGCCGACGCCGCCGTTCTTGCAGACCCAGACGCCGTTGATGGCGACGTTCAACTCGTCGGCCTCGAAGGCGGCCCCAGTGGTGCCGATGGCGGACAGGACGCGGCCCCAGTTGGGGTCCTCGCCGTGGATGGCGCACTTGAGGAGGTTGTTGCGGGCGATGGAGCGGCCGACCTCGACGGCGTCGTCCTCGGTCGCCGCGTTGATCACCTCGATCTTGATGTCCTTGCTGGCGCCCTCGGCGTCCCGGATGAGCTGCTGCCCGAGGTCGTCGCAGACCTGGCGGACGGCTTCCGCGAACTCGGTGTACTCCGGGGTGACTTCGGCGGCGCCGGAGGCCAGCAGGAGCACGGTGTCGTTGGTCGACATGCAGCCGTCGGAGTCGACGCGGTCGAAGGTGGTCCGGGTCGCGTCGCGAAGTGCCTTGTCGAGCAGGTCGCTCGGGATGTCCGCGTCGGTGGTGACGACGACCAGCATCGTGGCGAGGCCGGGGGCGAGCATGCCCGCGCCCTTGGCCATGCCGCCGACGGTCCAGCCGTCCTTCGTGACGACGGACGTCTTGTGGACGGTGTCGGTGGTCTTGATGGCGATGGCGGCCTTCTCGCCGCCGTGCTCGGACAGTTGACCGGCAGCCGCCTCGACTCCCGGGAGCAGCTTGTCCATCGGGAGCAGGACGCCGATGAGCCCGGTCGAGCAGACGGCGACGTCGCCCGCGCCGATCTCCAGCACCTCGGCGACCTTCTCGGCCGTCGCGTGCGTGTCCTGGAAGCCCTTCGGTCCGGTGCAGGCGTTGGCGCCGCCGGAGTTGAGGACGACGGCTGTCAACTCGCCGCTGGTGAGGACCTGTTGCGACCACAGGACCGGCGCGGCCTTCACGCGGTTGGAGGTGAAGACACCGGCGGCGGCGCGGCGCGGCCCGGTGTTGACCACGAGGGCCAGGTCCGGGTTGCCGCTCTCCTTGATCCCGGCGGCGATGCCCGCCGCCGTGAATCCCTTTGCTGCCGTCACGCTCACGGTGCGACTCCGATCGTGGAAAGGCCCAGCTCCTCGGGGAGGCCGAGGGCGATGTTCATGCTCTGGACGGCACCGCCGGCGGTGCCCTTGGTGAGGTTGTCGATGGCGCTGATCGCGATGATCCGGTGCACGGCGGCGTCGTAGGCCACCTGGATCTGAACGGCGTTGGAACCCTGCACGGACGCCGTCGCGGGCCACTGGCCCTCGGGGAGGAGGTGGACGAACGGCTCGTCGGCGAGGGCCTTCTCGTAGGCGGCGCGGACGGTCTCGGCGGTGACGCCGGGCTTCGCCTGGACGCTGCACGTGGCGAGGATGCCTCGGGACATGGGCGCGAGGGTCGGCGTGAACGAGACGGTGACCGGCTCGCCCGCAGCCAGGCTGAGGTTCTGGATCATCTCGGGCGTGTGCCGGTGGCCGCCGCCGACGCCGTACGGCGACATGGAGCCCATGACCTCGCTGCCGAGGAGGTTGGCCTTGGGCGCCTTGCCCGCGCCGGAGGTGCCGGAGGCGGCGACGACGATGGCCTGGTTCTCGGCGAGTCCGGCGGCGTAGGCCGGGAACAGGGCGAGGGAGACGGCCGTCGGGTAGCAGCCGGGGACCGCGATGCGCTTGGACCCCTCCAGCGCGGCGCGGCCTCCCGGCAGTTCGGGCAGGCCGTAGGGCCAGGTACCGGCGTGCGGGGAGCCGTAGAACTTCTCCCAGTCACCGGCGTCCTTCAGCCGGAAGTCGGCCCCCATGTCGACGACCAGCGCATCCGGCCCGAGCTGCTCGGCGACGGCTGCGGACTGCCCGTGCGGAAGCGCGAGGAAGACCACGTCGTGCCCGGCGAGCACCTCGGCCGTCGTCTCCGCCAGCACCCGGTCGGCCAGCGGCAGCAGATGCGGCTGAAGCCCACCGAGACGCTGTCCGGCGTTGGAGTTCCCGGTGAGCGCGCCGATCTCGACCTCAGGGTGACCGAGCAGCAGGCGCAACACCTCACCACCCGCATACCCGCTCGCCCCGGCGACTGCCGCACGTACCACCATGAACTCCTCCTCCTGAATGGCATGACTATACGTCTCGCTGCACGTTTATGCAATCGATCGCATACGGTTTCGCGGCGGCCGACGTGCCTGAGCGCCTCAGGCGAGTCGGTCCGCGGAGACCAGCCACCGCCAGCGGTGGCGCTCGGTGACCAGGGTGCCGGCGGCCAGCAGGGTCGCGGGGAGCGCCGCCCAGGCGGGCCAGGCCAGCCACGAGGAGATCACGGCTGCGGCGAGTTGGAGCAGCACCAGCAGGATCGTGGCCCAGCCCGGCACCGCGATGATCACGCCGGCCTTGTCCCCCGGGGTGGAGAAGAGGGTCGGAAGGCCGATCAGGGCCACCACGGAGGCGGCGGCGAGGAGCCATGAGTGGCCGGCCAGGGCCCAGGGGGTGGCCACCCATGCGACGAGTTCCGTCGCGAAGCGCAGGGTGGACGCGGCGCGGTCGTCCGGTCGTCCCGAGGTCGTATCCCCACCAGCAACATCGGTCACCTGCGGACGATCTCACGGCACACGGCCGACTGCCAGGGGGCCGGGGCGCCGCCGTCGGACGCGGGCACGCACAGGGCCCCGGTCAGGCGACCGGCGCCAACCGCTCACGCGGCTCCGCCGGTGCCGTCGTCCGGGTCCGCCTGCGGAATGTCTGCCAGGCGGCGAGCAGCAGGGCGCCGGTCAGCCCGAGGGCGCCCACGCTCAGGCCGAGGCGGAGGCCCGGGGTGTGGAAGGTGCAGGTCAGGGTGGTGGAGGTGGGGTTGAGGGGGGCGGCGATCAGGCCGTGGAAGTCCTGGGCGGGGACGGCGGGGGCGTCGCCGACGGCGCATCGCCAGCCCGCGATGCGGGGGGCGGCGACGACGGCGAGGCCCCGGCTGCCCTGGGGGAGCTCGGCGCGGATCGTGTCGTCGGAGACGGTCACCTTCGTCGCGCCGGTGGTCCGGAGCTGGTCCACAGCGGTCCGCAGCCTGCCGGTGTCCAGGCAGCCGAGTGCGCCGGGCCGCGGGGAGCCGCCGCCGTCGTTGGCGGACAGGGCGATCCTGACCTGGCCGGACGCCGGAACCGTGCCCAGCCGCTGCATCGCCGCGATCTTGTTGCGGCCCGCCCGGAACCTGCCGGTGAGGTCGCTCCCGTCGAGGCGCGCGGTGCCCGCGAAGCGCGGGGCGTAGAGGTACGCCTCGCTGCCCGCCGGGCACCGGGCGGTGATCGCCGTCCGGCTGATGGTCGTCCGGGGGACGGTGTAGACGCGCGTCCCCAGCAGGAGTTCCTGGTTGCGGTACGGCGACGGACCGAACCCGGGGCGCGGTCCTGCGGACCTCACCGTCACCAGCGGCGGCACGTCCTGCCTGGTCACCGTCTCTCCGGTGCCGTCCTGCGGGAACCAGTTCTGGTGCGGGTCCGGCGGGGAGTGCACGCGTGCGCCCACCGAGAAGACCGTGTCCGTGACGGCGTTGTCGAAGCTCTGGAGGCTGCGCCCGCCGGAGGTCCAGCCGTCGCCGAGCGCGGTGAGCGTGCGGTAAAGGACGTCGGAGGTGTGGCTGCTGTAGTACTGGGCGCCCTGTCCGCCGACCATCATCGGGTCGTTGCCGACGGTCTGCTCGCGTCCGGGATCGGTGCGGTAGGCGGGCCAGCCGTCCGCCGAGGCGATGGCGTCCGCCTGGGCCTGCTGCCGGGCTCCCCAGGGGGCGTAGTCGTCGAAGTGGGCGAGGCGCAGGCGGGTCATGACGGCGGAGGTGCCGGTGGCCTCGCCGAGTTGGACGGTCAGGAGGAGGGCTACGGCGAGGGTGGCGGGGAGGGGGCGGGTGAGGAGACGCCGCAGACCGGCGTTCGTACGATCATCAGCCCCCACATTCTCCACTCCCCCACCACTCACCGCTCCCCCGCTGTCCGCCTTCCTCAGCAGCCACAACCCCCACAACACCCCCGCCGCCACGACCGCCAGCATCGGCAGCACGAACGGCCGCATCAGATAACTGCCGCTCGCGACCGCCGCCATCACCACCAGGATCCCGGCGGCCGGCCCCAGCGCCCGCCGCCCCGGCACCCCGTACGACAACCCGTACCAGGCGGCGATCACCAGGAACGCGCACAGCACGAACCCCTCCCGGTACCCCGACCCCTGCGGCGTCGTGAACCCGTGCCAGGCGAGCTGCGTCGGCCCCCACTGCATCGACGCGAACATGAGGACGACGAGCCCCGACAAGGCCACCCGCACCCGCACCGGCACCTTCGTGTGGAACGGCAGGGCCAGCGCGAGCAGCAGCGCGGTCGTCCCGACGTACAGCCCCGGCGTGCCGAACCCGTACGTCCCCGGCATCATGCGGGCGAGGACGTCCTCGGCGTCGGCGGGGTCGAAGCCGCTGAAGTGGGTCGGGGAGGCGTGCTTGCTGCCGAAGTAGACGACGGTGACGAGCGGCGCGGCGAGCCCCACGCCGAGGACGACGGTGAGGGCGGCACGGCCGAGCACGGCGAAGGTCTCGCGGCGGGCCGGGGACATCAGCACCAGCCGCAGGACCAGCACCAGCGTGGCTCCGAGCGTCGCCATGTACCCGGTGTAGAAGTTGGCGACCCACGCGAGCGCGACGAGCAGGACGCCGGCGATCAGCCGCCGCCCGGCGATCAGCCACTCCCCCACCAGGCACAGCACCGGCAGCGCGATCAGCCCGTCGAGCCACATCAGGTTGTACGACGCGTCGGCGAGGCTCCACCCGCACAGCGCGTACGAGACCCCCATGAGGACGGCGCCCCAGCGCGGTCCCGGCCGCAGGGTGAGCAGCAGCCACGTCATGGCCGCCGCCGCGCTCGCCGTCTTCAGAGCGGTGATGACGTAGACGGCGAGGTCGATCTCGTCGCGCGGGAAGACGCCGACGAGGAGGGCGAACGGGCTGCTGACGTACGTCGCGAAGTCGGGGAGGAAGCTCGCGCCGAACCCGGACTGCCAGTTGACGAGAACGCCGTCCGACCTGCCGTGCAGGAGGTCCCACAGGTGGGCGTGGAACGGCAGGTACTGGTTGCCGAGGTCGTTGACACTGCGGGTGCGCGGACCGAACGGGTAGCTGCGGGCCAAGACGTCGGCCGTGCAGAACACGGCGATCGTGACGAGCGCGGCGAGCCCGGAGGCGGTGCGGCGGATGCGGGGGCGGGTTTCCACGCAGGCTGAGATGGGTGGGGGTGCGGGTGGGTTGTGCGGGGGTGCGGATGTCCGGGAAAGGTTTACCCGCTTGTCGCCGGCTGTTCCGCTTCGCTAGGGTCGGAGGCGTGATCACCGGACCGGCGCGCACGCGCCATTCACGGATGGGCTACCCGGTGGGCGACTGACCCCCGGGTGGGGCCTCAGGGCCCCTGGATGGGGCCGGGCCCCGCCGTCCGCTCGGAGACGTAGACGCGTTCCGCAGTTTCCGTTCCGAGCAGTGAGGGCGACCACCCCATGCCAGCCTCTTTCAACCACACCATCATCGTGTCCAAGGACCGCGAGGAGTCCGCCCGGTTCTTCCGGGACCTCCTCGAAGTCGGCGAGGCCCCTTCCTGGGGCCCGTTCACCAACATCCAGCTCGCCGACGGCACCTTGCTCCAGTTCGCGGAGCCGCCGGTCGAGATCCAGATGCAGCACTACGCGTTCCTCGTGGACGACGACCTCTTCGACCGCGCCTACCAGCGGCTGTGCGACGCCGGCATCACCCACTGGGCCGACCCGCAGATGCAACGCCCCGGTGAGACGAACACCGGGCACGGCGGCCGGGGCGTCTACTTCAAGGACCCGGCGGGCCACGCGATCGAACTCCTGACCAGGCCGTACCTGTAGGAACCCCGGGCAGCGGCCGGGCGCCGGTGATGCGCGAGGCGGCACCGCCGAACACGTATTCTCACGGAGAACCAACGCACAGACCGTGAGAGGTGGCCGACCGTGGGCTTCGACGTGGACGTGGTGCGCGAGGACTTCCCGATCCTGCGCCGGACCCTGGACTCCGGCGCCCGGCTGGTCTACCTCGACTCGGGCGCGACCACCCAGAAACCGCTGCAAGTCCTGGACGCGGAGCGGGAGTTCTACCTCACCCGCAACGCCGCCCCGCACCGCGGCGCGCACCAGTTGTCGGTGGAGGCGACCGAGGGGTACGAGGACGCGCGGCACGCGGTCGCGGCGTTCGTCGGCGCCGAGGACGACGAGATCGTGTTCACGAAGAACACCACCGAGGGCATCAACCTGGTGGCGTACTCCCTCGGCAACGCGGGCCGCCTCGGTCCCGGCGACCGGATCGTCGTCACGGAGATGGAGCACCACGCGAACCTGGTCCCCTGGCAGCAGCTCGCCCAGCGGACGGGGGCCACGCTGGACTGGTTCGGCCTCACCGACGACGGCCGTCTCGACCTCACGCGGATCGACGAACTCCTCGACGAGCGTACGAAGGTCCTCGCGCTCACCCACCAGTCGAACGTCCTCGGCACGGTCAACCCGGTGCGTGAACTCGCCGACCGTGCCCACGCGTTCGGCACGGTCGTGGTGGTGGACGGCGCCCAGTCGGTGCCGCACCGCCCGGTCGACGTCCGGGAGCTGGGCGCGGACTTCCTCGCCTTCTCGGGGCACAAGATGCTCGCCCCGAACGGTATCGGTGTGCTGTGGGGGCGGGCCGAACTCCTCGCGCAGCTCCCGCCGTTCCTCACCGGCGGCTCGATGATCGAGATCGTCGAGATGGACCGCTCGACGTTCCTCCCGCCGCCCCAGCGCTTCGAGGCGGGCGTCCCGATGACCTCCCAGACGGTCGCCCTGGCCGCCGCGATCGACTATCTCAACGCGCTGGGCATGCGTGAAGTCGCCGCCCACGAGGACCGGTTGACGGCGCTGGCGCTCGACGCCCTCCAGGAGCTCCCCGGCGTGCGGATCATCGGCCCCACCGATCTCGCCGACCGGGGCGCGACCCTCTCCTTCACCGTCGAGGGCGTCCACCCCCACGACGTCGGCCAGATCCTCGACGAGCGCGGCGTCGCCGTCCGCGTCGGCCACCACTGCGCCCGGCCGATCGTGAAGCGGTACGGGATCCCGGCGACGACCCGGGCGAGCTTCTACGTCTACAACACGGAGGCCGAGGTCGGGGCGCTGGTGGAGGGGGTGCGGGCGGCGCAGAAGTACTTCGGGGTGTGAGGAGTTGCGTTGGAGCGCGCTCCAACTCCTACGGTCTCTCTCATGACGAACGAGAACGAGAGCACCACCCGTGAAGAGCGTTTCGCCCGCGGCCTCGAAGTACTGAACGCGGTCGACGGCGAGATCGGCCGGCGGGTCATCGACTCGCTGGCCGACATCAACCCCGAACTCGGCCACCAGGTCGTCGCGTGGGGGTTCGGCGAGATCTACTCGCGTCCCGGACTCGTGCCCCGTGACCGCCAGTTGGTGACGCTCGGGATGCTCACCGCGCTCGGCGGCTGCGAGCCCCAGCTGGAGGTGCACATCAACGCCGCGCTGAACGTCGGCCTCACGCCGGCGCAGATCACCGAGGCGCTGCTGCACTCCGCCGGGTACTGCGGCTTCCCGAAGGCCCTCAACGCGACGTTCGTCGCGAAGAAGGTCTTCGAGGAGCGCGGCCTGCTGAACACCCCTCCGGCTACCTCTGTCTGATCCGCAGGAACGTCACCGAGTTCGCCGGGAAGGTGTACGTGAACTTCCTGGCGACCCCGTCGAACGTGGACGTCACGGGTGCGACCGGCGTGGCCGTCTCCGTGTTCACGGCGTCGGCGGCGGCGCTCAGGGTGGTCACCCGCGCCCGCCCGGCCACCCGGGACGTACCGAGGTCGATCTCCGTACGCGCCTGCGCGGCCTGCGCGTTGACCACCTTGACGATCAGCTCACCGGTCTTCGCGTCGCGTGTGACGACCTGCCGGAACGGCTCGGCCGGCTTGTCGTCGGTGAAGCTCCCCCACTCCTCGCCGTCGATGGAGAGGGTGACCTGCCGGCCCCGGACCTTGACGTCGACGTCGTAGGCGCGGCCGGTCTCGACGCTGCCGGCCTTGCTGATCAGCGTGGACTTGCCGCCGTCCACGGCCTGTTCGACGGCGGTCTGGGTGTTGTTCCAGCCGCCGATGTTGAACCAGTAGAAGTTCCCGGTGTCCTTGACGCCGAACGCGACGAGGAACCCTTCCTTCCCGGACTTCTTGGTGGCCTTCACGTGCAGGTCGTAGTCGTGCCAGCGCGGGTCGCCCGCGGAGACCATGGTGTTCTCGGCCGCCGGGTCCGTCTGGACGTAACTCCCGTCCTGGACAGCCCAGTTGCCGCCACCGGTGTGCGTCCACTTCGAGGCGTCCCCGTCACCGGAGAAGTCGTCGCTCAGGAGTAGCGTCCCGTCGGCGCCGGTCACCTCGACGTCGTCGTAGGCGGCGCTGGTCGCCCAGGTGGAGAGGCCGACGGCGCCGGTGATCGGGCCCTGGAGGGCGGGGGTGCCGGTGGCGGTCGAGGGGACGACGCGGTCGCCGACGTTGGTCATGAAGAGCTTCTGGACCTCGTAGTTGGCGGAGTTCCAGGAGGCGTGGTTGTTGAACCAGATCAGGTCGGGCCGCCACTGGACGTAATCCTCGTTCGCGAACAGCGGCGCGTACGAGGCGAGTCGCACGACGTCCGCGTTGCGTTCGAGGCCGGTCATGTAGGCGGCTTCGGCGAGGCCGTTCTTGAACGCGTTGCCCCAGGAGGCGTATTCGCCGAGGAAGACCTTGGGGCCGCCTCGGTCATACGTGTCGTAGCGGTCGTTGTTCTGGAGGAACCACTGCGTGCTGTTGTAGTAGTGCTCGTCGACCATGCCGACCTTGGCGTCCCGGTTGAGTTTCCAGGCCGTGTCGAAGATCGAACCTGCGTCGTCGGGGCCGGAGTTGGAGATCACCGTCAGGTACGGGTACTTGGCCTCGATGGCGGCCCGGAACTGCTTGAAGCGGGCGAAGAACTCGACGGGGAGGTTCTCCTCGTTGCCGACCTCGATGTGGGTGAGGTGGAACGGCCTCGGGTGCCCCATCTGCGCCCTGACCTTGCCCCACTTGGAGGTGGCGGGCCCGTTGGCGAACTCGACGAGGTCCAGGGTGTCCTGGATGTGCCGCTTCAGGAGCGCCGGGTCGTCGATCGCCTTGTTCTGCTCGCACCCGGTGACGAGGGCGGGGACAACGGGCAGCGGCATCGCGCCGATGTCCTCGGCGAAGCGGAAGTACTCGTAGTAGCCGAGCCCGTAACTCTGGTTGTAGCCCCAGACGTTGGAGTTCACGGCACGCGTCTCGACCGGGCCGATCGTGTCCTTCCACTGGTACGAGCGCACCCGCTGCCAGTTCGACGCCTCGCTGTAGTCCTGCATGGAGCCGGTGTTGACGAGACACCCGCCGGGGAAGCGCACGAACCCGGGCTTCAGGGCGGCGACCTTCTCGGCCAAGTCCTTGCGCAGCCCGTTGGGTTCACCCCGGAAGGTGTCCCGGGGGAACAGGGAGACCATGTCGAGCGCGGCGGCCTCGGTGGAGGCGACGGTCAACCGGCCGGCGCTGCTGGTGCGTTCGGCGGTGAACGTCGCCCGGTACTGGGCCCAGCCACCCGCGCGCACGGCGATCCGTCGGGCGGTCGCGAGGGCGCCGTCCGCGTCCTGGAGGGTGACGGTGAGCGCGGTGCCCGACTCGGTGCGGGCCCAGACGGAGAAGTCGTACTTCTTGCCCTGCTCGACGTTGACGCCGGTGTTGTAGCCGGAGTTGGTGACCGCTGAACCGGCGCCCAGGGAGAGGTAGTTGCGGTTGCGGTCGTTCAGCCTGCCGGTGTCGTCGACGACGTTCGCCGAGCCGGTGACCGTCCAGGAGGTCAGCGGGGTGTACGTGCGGTTGTCGACGGTCGAGTATTCGAAGGACCGGTTCTGGACGAGTTCGGCGTACATGCCGCCGTCCGCGGCCCGGTTGATGTCCTCGAAGAAGACGCCGTACATCGTGTCGGCGATCCGCGCGCCCTTCGCGGCCGGGTCGACGGTGAGGGTGTAGTCGGTGGGGTCGGCGGCGCGGGCGGTCGCCGGGAGGCCGGCCGAGGCCAGCAGCAGGGCGGTGACGCCGAGACCGAGTCTCCAGCGGGTGCGTGACATGGGGGGCTCCGCGGCTCGATGATCGAAGACAGAGGTTCGAGATATCAGACGTCGTTCAGCACTTCGAACGCATGTGCACGACTTCGCACGGCAAGATAGGCAGGGGGCGGGGGAGCGTCAATGAGTCGCGCGGGACCGAAAGTGTCGAAAGCGAGGGACGGATGAGCGAGTTCTGGCCGGTCACCGATGTGCTGGGCCATCTGGCGGGAACCTGGCACGTCCGGCGCACCGTGCGGGACCTGGCGAGCGGGGACGAGGGCGCGTTCACGGGGGCGACCGAGTTCCGGCCGGACGGCGACGGCGCCGGCGGGCTGCTGCACCTGGAGTCCGGCACGTTCACCTGGCAGGGCGTGCCCCGGCCCGCCACACGCACCCTGCGCTTCCTGCCGGGGCCGGTGCCGGGCACGGCCGACGTCCGCTTCTCCGACGGCCGCCCCTTCCACACCCTCGACCTCACCACCGGCCACCACATCGCCGGCCACCCCTGCGCGGCCGACCTCTACCGGGGCGAGTTCAGCGTCCGGGACGCGGACCACTGGGACTCGGTCTGGCGGGTCGGCGGCCCCGCCAAGGACCTTGTCCTGACGACGAGTTACACCCGCACGCCCTGAACCCACCTGTTCTCACCCGAAATACAGGGCCATCCACCGATCCGGCTTCTCCAGCGGCTCGAACCCGAGCTTCGCGTACACGCCGTGCGCGTCGTGCGTCGCGAGCAGCATCCGGCGGATGCCGAACGGCTCCAGGTGATCCCGTACGGCGGCCACCATCGACGTCCCGATCCCCTTCCCCCGCACCCCCGGATCGACGTACACGTCACACAGCCACGCGAACGTCGCCCGGTCCGTCACGACCCGCGCGTACGCCACCTGCTCCCCCGAACCCTCCTCGTACACCCCGAAGTTGAGCGACCCGGCGATCGCCGCGTCCTGCTTCTCCCGGGCCCTGCCGAGCGCCCAGTAGGCGCCGGTCGACAGCCAGTGGTGCACACGCTCGGCGTCGACGCGGGCGGTGTCGTGGGAGATCTCGTAGCCCTCGGCGAGGGGAAAGGTGTCGTTCATGGGAGGAGGCTGGCAGGCCGCCGAGGGGGTGTCGAGGGAGTTTCGGCCTACGGGAGCACCTCGTCGCAGGCCGTGCGCAGCCGCCGTACCCCCTCGGTGATCTCCGCCGTCCCGGCGACCGCCGCGAAGCTCAACCGGAGGTGGGGGGCCGGGGGTTCGGCGCTGAAGTAGGGGTGGCCGGGGTTGAGGGCGACGCCGGCGCGCAGGGCCGCGGCGGTGTTGGCCGCCACCCGTTCGAACAGGGGGGACTTGGCGACGGAGGTGCGGATGTGGTCCAACTGGGCTTGCGTGAGGAGGCCGTTCATCTCCGAGTCGGCGTACTGGCCCT
>NZ_JBTYMC010000014.1:0-49668 GCF_054880855.1 Streptomyces sp. S6
CCCCGGAGCACCACGCCGAGCTGGCCGCCGCCCGCGCCCGCACCGATGAGGCCGCCGCCGTCTTCCGCCGGATCCAGGGCGGAGACCTCGCTTCCGTGTCCCACGAAGCACTGGACGCGCACGCGGCCTCCTTCGGTTCCGCGCTCGGCGCACTTTCCGCGCACCGCGACGCACCCGACGGCCTCGCCCGCCTCACCGACACCGCCGCGCGCGGCCTCACCCTCCTCACCTCGGCCGTCCCGCAGGCCGACACCCCGGACGCGATCGTCACCGCCGCCCTCACCTCCGGCCGCCTCACCGACGACGAACACGCGCTGTTCGGGGAGTACCTGGCGATACGTGAGGAGTCCGCCGCGCACCTCGCCGAGAGCGACACCACCCTCGCTTCCTTCATAGGCGTCCGCGCCGACGCCCTGCTGCTCGGCGCGGTCACCGGCGCCGTCGCCGCGCTCGCCCCGGTCCTCGCCGCCTGGCTCGTCTCCCGCAGACGCCGCCGGGCCTCTCTGAAGGACCTGCACGACCTCCACACCTACGCCGAGGAGCTCGCGGGCCGACGGCTCCCCGAGATCCTCGCGCGCGTGGAGAAGGGCGAGCGGATCGACCCGGCCGCAGCGCTCGGCACCGGCACCCGGCGGCGCGGCTCCGAGGAGATCCAGCGCCTCGCGGCCGTCATCGACCGCGTCGGACTCGTCGCCGCCGAGACCGCGATACGCCAGCACATGGGCCGCGAGGGCACCGAGAAGGTCGTCGCCCAGCTCATCCGCCGCACCCAGATCCTGCTGCACCGCCTCATCGCCCTCCTCGACGACCTGGAGCGCAAGCACGAGGACTCCGACCTCCTGCACGACATCTTCAAGGTCGACCACCTCGCCACCCGCGCCCGTCGGCACGCCGAGAACCTGATGATCCTCAGCGGCACGCCCACCGGCCGCCGCACCAACGCCGCCGTCCCGATCACGGACGTGATGCGCGCCTCCGTCGCCGAGACCGAGGCGTACACCCGGGTCAAGGTCAAGAACTCGCCCGCCGACCGCCGTACCGCGCTCGCCGCGCGCGCCGTCTCCGACGTCACGCACCTGCTGGCCGAGCTGATCGAGAACGGCACCAGCTTCTCCCCGCCGGAGACACAGGTCTCGGTGAGCGCGATCCAGGTCGCCAAGGGCCTCGCCATCCACGTCGAGGACCACGGCCTCGGCATCCCGCCCGCCCAGCGCCAGCAGGCCAACCAGCTCCTCGCCAACCCGCCCCGCCTGGACCTCACCGCCCTCGGCGAGGACCCCCGCCTCGGCCACTTCGTCGTCGCCAAGCTCTCCGAGCGGCACGGCATCAAGGTGGAGCTGCGCGAGTCGGTCTACGGCGGCACGCTGAGCATCGTCCTCGTCCCCGCCGAACTGCTCGAAGAGGTCGGCTCGCCGATCCTCGACCAGCTCCAGGCGGCAGCCGCCGCGACGCTGGACGCGCTGCCGGGACAGGAGCACGCGAGCCTCGGCGCGGGCGGCACGGAGACCTTCCAGCCCCCGGTGGAGCAGGTCCTGGCGGGCGCGGGCGCGCTCACCTCCACCGGCTTCGACCTGCCCACCCACACCCGGCTGACCGACTACGACGGCTTCCCCGAGTACGCGGGCGCGGGCCTCCTCCCGCCGGTCGCGGGCCACCCCGAACCCCAGGCCCCCTACGGCTACGAGCCGCAGCCGCAGACCCCGGCGGGCTACGAGACCCCGGCCTACGACGCCGCCTACGACCCCTCGGCCTACGGCGTCCCGGCGTACGAAGGCCTGCCCCCCGAGCCGTCCGCCCCGTACGGCGGCCAGGACGACACCCCGGTGTACGGCAGCCGCCCCGAGGCACCCTACGAGCCGTACCCCGCACAGGCACCCGGGCCCTACGGCCCGGGGGGCACAGGCCTGTACACCGAGCAAGCGGTTTCTCCGCTTTACCAGGAACCGCAGCCGCACCAGCAGTACGGCTACGACACCGCCGGCACCCCGGCGGCGCAGCAGTACCCCCAGCAGACCCGCCCCACAACCCCCCCGGCGGCGGCACCCATGACCGGCAATCCCCCCCTGACCACCCCCGACGTACTGCCACGGCGTACCCGGGGAGCCGCCCTCGCGCAGCAACTGCGCAAGGAGGCCACCCAGTTCGGCGGGGAGGGGGAACCGGACGAGAGCGTCATCTCCCCCGATGTGTCGGCACGCGCGCTGAGCGCCATCCAACGGGGCCTGAAACGAGCGCAGTCGCCCGAGACGGACCCTCCGCCTCCCGGGCAGTACGACGAAGGGCCCTGATGCTTACCAATTGTGAAGGAACGTTACGGAATGAGTGAGCAGGTACACCCCGGTCCGCAGCTGGACTGGCTGCTGGACGACCTGGTGGACCGGATCCCCGAGATTCGTTGTGCTGTCGTGCTGTCGGGGGACGGCCTTCTCATCGGCAAGTCGAAGGACATCCGCCGCGACGACGCCGAGCACCTCTCGGCCGTCGGCTCCGGCGTGCACAGCCTCGCCCGGGGCGCCGCACGCCACTTCCACGGCGGACCCGTCCAGCAGACGGTCATCCAGATGGAGAAGGCGTACCTCTTCATCACGGCGGCGGGCCAGGGCGCGCGCCTCGCGGCGTTCGCCTCGGACACCGTGGACATCGGGATGATGGCGTACGAGATGGGCACGCTCGTGAAACGTGTCGGCACCTATCTGAGCGCCCCACCACGGGTACAGAGCCATCCCGGCGGTCACGGCCAGGATGTCTGAGTCCCGATGGTCGGACGCGTCGGGCGGGGGGCGTTACTTACGGCCTTACGCCATCACGGGCGGCAGGACCCGCCACTCCCAGCACGCCTTCACGCTGATCACCCAGATCGTCTCGCGGTCCGTGGACGACACGGACCACGATTCGCTGGAGCCGGAGTCGGCCAAGATCCTGGAGCTGTGCCGGGACCGCGCGGTGGCGATCGCCGAGATCGCCGCCCTGATGGACCTGCCCGTGAGCGTGGTGAAGATCCTGTGCGGAGATCTCCTCAATACCTCGCTGATCCTAGTCCAGTCGCCGCCCGGCAAGGAAAGCCAGCCGGACGTCGAACTCATCGAAAGGGTGATGGATGCCATCCGTCAACTCTGAACCCGTCCTGCCGACGGCACTGAAGATCCTCGTCGCGGGCGGATTCGGCGTCGGCAAGACGACGATGGTGGGCTCGGTGAGCGAGGTGCCGCCGCTGGAGACCGAAGAGCGCATGACCGAGGTCAGCCGTGGCGTCGACGACCTCTCCGGCGTGGAGAACAAGGTGGCCACCACGGTTGCCATGGACTTCGGCCGGATCACCGTCGCGTCCGACCTCGTCGTGTACCTCTTCGGTACGCCCGGACAGGACCGGTTCTGGTTCATGTGGGACGACCTCGCGAACGGGGCGCTCGGAGCGATCGTCCTCGCGGACACGCGCCGCCTCGACGCGTCGTTCGCCTCCATCGACTTCTTCGAGTCGCGGGAGATTCCGTTCGCCGTGGGGGTCAACTGCTTCCACGGGCGTCGGGAGGCGTCCGTGGAACAGGTCCGGGCCGCGCTCGATCTCGATCCGGGGATTCCGGTCGTGCTGTGCGATGTGCGTGACCGCAACTCCAGCCGGGAGGTGCTGCTTTCGGTGCTTCAGGTGGCTCGTATGCGGGCCGCTGCGCGGCTCAGCAGGTTGGGGCTCGGCTGAGTGTTCGGAGGGGGTGGGGACTGTTTGCTCGAAGGTGCGGCGCCGTCTCGTTTTTTTGCGCCCACGCGGCGGAGCCGCAAATTAAATACAGTCCCGCGCCCCTAAAACGCTAGTGGGTATGTGACCGCCGGTGGGGCTTTGTCCGGTCTGCCTGCTGTGAACGTGAGTGTCACCTCCGTGTAGTGGCCCGCCCTCACGGCGTGCAGGCGGACCCTTACCGGGTAGGCGTGGAACTTGCCCGCCGCGCAGTACGGGACGCAGTCGTTGACCACGTTCACCCCCCGGCCCTCCGCCTCCCGGGACGTCCAGCTCGACCAGTGCAGGGACGTCAGGCGGCTGTTGCCGTCTCCGCAGGCCAGGGTGTAGTCGGTGGGGCGGGTCTGGGGGTGACCCGCGCAGTCCACGAGGGTGGTTCGGGGGTGAGGCGTCGGGGCTGACAGGGTCGCCACCGCGCACAGCGTCAGGGCGGTTCTCGTCAGGTACCTGGGCATGTCCGCTCCCTGTGCCGGTGCTCCCTTCCGACGCTACGGCTGTCCGTCGGGCGGCACCACCTCGCGGGCCCGCGCGAAGAACACGAACTCCTTGCCGGGGCGGTCCGGAGCGCCCCTGACCTCCTCGACGTCGAAGCCGGACGCCGTGAGGGCCGCCGTGACCTCGTCCTGTTCCCGGAAGCGCAGCGTGGACTCGGAGAGCAGTCTCTCGCCGGTCGCCGTCAGGACGTACACGGTCCGGAACGTCACCAGGGGCCACCGCACGCGGGTCACCTCGTGCCAGGTGTCGACCGGGCCGGTGCCGGGGACGTGCACCGTCCGGCGTGAGGACTCCCGTGTCCACTCCTCCCAGGCCCGCCGGGCCGGGTCCCGTGTCTCGAACACGAACCAGCCGCCGGGGCGCAGAGCCGCCCGCACCCCGCGCAGGGTGTCCGCCCAGAGGTCCTCGTCCACGACGGCCTGGGCGGCGTTGCCGGTCATGACGGCGAGGTCCGCGTTCAGGGCGGGCAGGTCGGTCGCGTCGCCGTGCAGCCAACGCACCTCGTCCGCACCGGGCTTGGCGCGGGCGATGTCGAGCGAGGCGCCCGCCGGGTCGACCCCCGTGACGGAGTGGCCCTGCCAGGCGAGCAGCAGCGCGAGGGTGCCTGTGCCGCAGCCGACGTCCAGGATCTGATGGGCCCTCAACTCCCTTGCTATGTCGCGGTAGACGTCGAGGTCGGGGCGGTCGCGTTCGAGGGGGTCGTAGAGGGCGGCCAGTCGCGGGTTCGTGTACTGCTCGTCCGTCATGCCGGTCACGCTAGGAGGCTCAGTGCGCGCCCGCACCCGGATTTCGGGCCGCCCTGCGGTGCGCGGCGACGCGTTCGCGGGTCGCGCAGCGGGCCGAACAGTAGCGGCGGGGGGTGCCGGAGGTGCTGGTGACATAGACGTTCTCGCAGGTGGCGGAGGTGCAGACACCGCCCGGGGGAAGCTGGCGGTCCCACAGGAGGACGGCGAGGGTCATGCAGGATGAGGCGAGGAACCACTCGGCCCAGGGGGCTTCGTCGTGCCGGTCCAGGTGGAGGTGCCAGGGGGTGTGACCGCCGTGGGAGGTGAGGCGGACGGGGCCGCAGGCGCTCGCGAGAAGGTGGTTGAGGCGGCCGGCGGCCTCGTCGGCGGTCGTGGCGGCGAACACCTCGCGCAGTGCGAGGGCCGCGTCCCGCATGCCGGTGACATCGGCGGTGGACAGGTCCAGGGGGTCCTCCTCGCCGTACTCCCGGAGCACGGCGGCGACGGCGTCGGTGCGGGGTTCGCCGGCCGTGAGGACGTTGACGAGGGCGACGGTGCGGTGGGCGGTGCGGGCGGGGGAGTGGCGGGTGAACCAGTCGTCCGGGGAGGGCTCCATGGCGGCGAGTGTAACGGCCTGGGCTTGACATGCGGTTACTTTGTAACGTCGGATCAATGAGAAGACGTTACGGACTTGTCCGGTACCTGCTCGGCGCGGGGGCCGCCCGCACCGGCGACGAGATGTCTGGCCCGGCTCTGCTCCTCACGGGGACGGCGCTCACCGGCTCCGCGTCGACCGGCTCGGCCCTCCTGGCGGCGGTGACGGCGTCGGCGGCCCTCGGGGGGCCGGTCCTCGGCACCCTCCTCGACCGCACCCCGCACCCCGGCCGCCTTCTCGGCGGGGCCCTCGCGGCGTACGCGGGGGCACTGACGCTGGTGTGGTGGTCACTGGGTGAACTCCCCTTGCCTGTACCCCTGTTCATTGCCCTGACCGGCGGCCTCCTCGCTCCCGCGCTCGCCTCGGGCTGGACCGCTCAGCTCCCTCGCCTGACTGACCCCGGGCGCCTGTCCCGCGCGGGGGCGCTGGACGCGGCGTCCTACGAATTCGCCGCCCTCGCCGGACCCGCACTGGCCGGGGTGGCGGCACTGGCGGCGGGACCGGAGGCGGCGCTGCTGACGTCGGTGACACTGATCGCGCTCGCGCTGCCGACGGCGTGGACTCTGCCGGAAGCCGGGCAGGCCGAAGGGGCGCGGGCCGGAGGTGCGCAGGGCATATCAGCGCGGGCAGCAGAAGCGCAGGCCGAAGAAGCACCGCACCTCCGCCCAGCCCCTCCCGCCTCCCGCGCCTCCCGCTCCTCCCACCCCTTCCTCGCCGACCTCCGCACCGGCTTCACCACCCTCCTCCGCACCCGCCCCCTCGCCCGCGCCACCCTCGCCTCCACCCTCTCCCACACCGGCCTCGGCGCGTTCACGGCTGTCACCCCGTACCTCGGCGGGCGGGAGTTCGGGGACGAGAGCGCGGGGGCCTTCCTGTCGGCCGCTCTCGCGCTCACTTCCCTCGCCGCGAGCCTGGCCCTCGCGCGGTGGCCCGTGAGGGCGAGCCCCGATGCCGTCCTGCTCGCCGGTGCCGTCCTGCTGGGTGCCGCGTTCCTCGCCGCCTCGGTGGCCTCACCCCTCGCCGGTGCGCTGCTCGCCGGGTTCGGTGCCGGGCCGCAGCTCGTCGCGCTGTTCGCGATCCGGCACCGGGAGGCTCCGCAGCGGCTGCGCGGACAGATCTTCAGCACCGGGGCGAGCCTGAAGATCAGCGGGTACGCGGCCGGCGCGGGCTCGGCCGTCCTCTGCCCGCCGCAAGGGACCCTGCTGGTCGCGGCGGGCTGCCAAGTCCTCGCCGTGCTCGGCTTCCTGGCCCTCTCGCGGACCGTCGACCGGCCGAAATCCCGGTCGGAGAGCTGTGGTTGACTACCCGGATGCTGCCCGAATCGGTGCTGAGCACATTGGACCTGCCTCCCGCCGACCGGTTCGAGGCATGGACGCAGCGGCTCGGCCGGACCCACGCGCCCATGCGGCTGCTCAGCGACCACGCGGACGACTACCGGGGAGTCCAACGCCTCATCGCGCTGGGCGAGGTGACGATCTGGCCGGCCTCCTTCGAGCACTTGGTCTTCCACCGCACCCCGCGCCTGGTGCGCCAGTCCGACCCCGAGGTCTACCACCTCTCCCTCCTGCTGCGCGGCGAGGGCGCCGCCGACTGGGGCGGACGACGACAGGCCGCGTACCGGGTCAAGGACCTCCATGTCAGCCACTCGTCACGGGAGTTCGAGGTCTCCACCGGTCCGGACCCCGTGACGATCGTCGGCGTCGAGATACCCCGCGACGCGGTCGTCCTGCCCGGCCGGAGCGCCGAGGACCGGGTGATCGGCCGGATCGACGGCCGCTCCGGGCTCGGCGCGCTGCTCACCCAGTTCCTGATCCAGCTCACCGACGACACCAGCGCGTACCGGCCGACGGACGCCACGCGCCTCGGCACCGTCGTCGTCGACCTCGTCACCGCCCTGTTCGCGCACCTCCTGGACGCCGAGCGGGCCGTGACCCCGGAGACCCGGGCCCGCGCCCTGACCCTGCGGATCAAGGAGTTCGTCCACCGCAACCTCTCCGACCCCGACCTCGACCCGGCGACCATCGCCGCCGCCCACCACATCTCCCGCAGCTACCTGTACCGCCTTTTCCGGGAGGAGGGCCTCACCGTCTCCTCGTACCTGCGCGAGCAGCGCCTGAGGAACGCGCGCCGCGACCTCACCGACCCGGCCCTGAGCGGCCTCCCCATCCATGTGATCGCCGCCCGCCGGGGCTTCCCGCGCGCCGCCGAGTTCACCCGCGCCTTCCGCGCGGCGTACGGCGACACGCCGAGCGAGGTGCGCGCCGAGGCGGGCAGGCGGTGGACGCATTGCGTAGTCCCTGTGGACTGTGTGCCAACGACACGCACCGGACCCGTGCCGCATGCTGGTGATCACCGCGCGGGGCACATGAGCCCGGGAGCCGGTCCAGGGTCACAGGGGAGCCCTGGGCGGCGCCGGGCGCCCTGAAACGACGCGGGTCCGTACCTCAGGGGGTGGAACCCCCCGGGGTACGGACCCGTCTCGCGGACCGGCCGGGCTCAGCGGCCCACGGTGATCACCCCGCCGGCCTTGCCGCCGCCGTCGTACACGACCTTGCCCGTCGACTTCTGCCAGATCCTGATCCGGAAGGTGTCGGGGGCGCCGTCGACGGCGGTGACGCGGAAGGCGTAGCCGGACTTCCTGTTCACCGTCGCCGTGCCCTGGTGGACGGCCTGCTTGCCGGTGACGACGAGCCAGTCCGAGGCGGTGGCGCTCAGCGACACACCGGGGGCGGTGAAGGTGACACGCCCGGTGGGAACGGTCGCCTTCTTGCCGTAGGCGGCGGAGAAGGAGAACGTCGCCCGGCCCTGCGCCGAGCGCAGCGTGCCCGACCCCGACGCCTTGCCCGCCCGGTCGTACACGACCAGCTCCGGAAGCGTCCGGGTGGCCTTGCCGCCGTCGTCGTCCTTGACGGTGACGACGGGACGGCGGATGCCCGCCGAGGTGTACCGGTGCTCCGCCCTGCACACCGGGCCGGTGTACGGCTTGCTGCCGTCGGCCCAGTCGATCGTGCAGGTGTGGGTGTCGCGGGCGCCCGCGTCGGTGAACGCGGCCGTCACGGACGCCGGCTGACCCATCGCCACCGGGGACGGGCCCGCCGCCTTCGTGATGACCGGCGCCGCGTTCGCGACCTTCACCGTCACCGTGTCGCGGCTGCCGCCGCCCGCGATGGCCAGGGTGAACGTGCCGTTGTCGGCGCACGTCACCGTCGTCCGCGCCTTCGTGGGAGCGGCGACCGTGCACGGAGCGCCGCCCTCGACGGACCACTTCGCGCCCGGTGCGCCGGAGGCGACGCCGGTCAGCGCGATCGGCGAGCCCTCGGTGCCGGAGACGTCCGGTCCGGCGTGCACGACCGTCACCGGGTCGATGCTCGACAGCGTCGGCACGACCTTCTTGATCAGGCCGTCCTTGTCGAACTCCATTCTGTCGATGGTCGTTTCGCGGTGGGTGCCGTCGCCGCCGGGGATCGCGAAGCGGTGGTAGGCGATGTACCAGTCGTCGGAGTTCGGGACCTGGACGACCGAGTGGTGGCCGGGGCCCTTGATGCCGAGGGCGAGGTCCTTCTCCAGGATCACGCCCCGCTTCGTCCACGGACCGGTCGGGGAGGGCCCGGTGGCGTACGCGACGCGGTAGTCGACGTCACGGGTGTCGTTCTCCGACCACATGAAGTAGTACGTGCCCCCCCGCTTCACGACGAACGAGCCCTCGTTGTAGCCGCTCGGCGTGATGTCCTTCACGGTCGCCATGTCGAGGGACTTCATGTCCGGGTTCAGCTTCGCCACGTACGCGCGGCCGTTGCCCCAGTACAGGTACGTCGTGCCGTCGTCGTCCGTGAACGCCGCCGGGTCGATCATCTGCCCCGGCAACTGGCCCGCCTTCAGCAGGGGCTTGCCCAGCGCGTCCATGAACGGGCCGGTCGGGGAGTCGGCGACGGCGACGCCGATGTTCGCGTCGGCGCAGAAGTAGAAGTAGTACTTCCCGTTCTTCTGCGCGATGGTCGGCGCCCACGCCCTGCTGTCCGCCCAGGCGACGTCCGGACCGAGGTCGAGGACGACGCCGTGGTCGGTCCAGTGGACCAGGTCCTTCGACGAGTACGCCTTGAATTTCGTCCCGCTCCAGCCGTCGAAGCCGTCCGTCGTCGGGTAGATGTAGAAGGTGTCGCCGAAGCGGACGATGTTCGGGTCGGCGTTGAGACCCGGCAGCACCGGGCTCTTCATCACGAGCGCCGACACGGTCCAGGTGAGCTGCTTGCCGTCGCCGCCGGTCACCGTGTACGTCACCGGCTTGGTGAAGTCCTGGACGCTGCCCGAGGCGGGGCTGATCGCGGAGCCCTTGGCGATGGTGAACTCCGGTGCCAGGCGCCGCAGATCGGTGCCGGGCTTCACCGGGAGGGTGACCTTGCCGTCGGAGACGATCGCGTCCACCTTCAGCTGCGGCAGCGTCACGCGGGCGATCCCCGTGGTGTTGCCGCTGATCTCCATGACCTCGGCGGCCGTCAGCGCCCGGCTGTAGATCCGGAAGTCGTCGACCTCACCGGCGAACGCCGGGTCCGCCGCGTACAGGGACTTGCCGATGTAGCCGGAGTAGTCCTTGGCCGCGTCGTACAGTTCGGACGGTTTGATGTTGGTCTTGGTGCGGGCCACCTCGACACCGTCGGCGTACAGGACCATCGTCCCGGTCGCGCCGTCCAGCGTGACCGTGACGTGCTGCCACTTGCCCGCCGTGAGCGCCGAGTTGCCCGTCAGTTTCTGCTCGGCCGACCAACTCGCCTTCGTGATCGCGGAGTAGAGGGTCGAGCCGCCGTTGGAGGGCGTCGCGAACAGGTACTTGTCGCTGTCCGGGCCGAGTCCGAACAGCCACTGGAAGCCCGCGCCGCCCTGCCACTTCGCGTACGTCGAGACGGTGACCGAACCGGCGTCCTTCAGCACGCCGTTCGGGATCTTCACGTACGAGCCGCCGGACAGCTTCACCGAGCCGCCCTGCACACCGGTCCCGAAGGACGGCGAGCCGACGTAGGTGCCCTGGTTGCCGTGCCCGCTGGAGTCGACGGCGATGTCACCCTTGGTCTCGTCGAACTTGTAGTGCACCAGGAGGTCCGCCGGGACGTCGGGGCCCTGCGCCGACACGGTCACCGTCGCGGTCACCGAAGTGCCGTCCGCCAGCTTGCCCTTGACCTCGAAGGTGCCGGGCTTCCGGTAGGCGTCCGCCGGGACCGCGTCCCAGGTGACCGCACCGGGACGGTCCACGCCGTCGGCGTACCGGGCGATCACGGTCGCCGGGAGCACCGGGGCCTCGCCGGTCCTCGTCGTCACCGCGACGTCCCGGACGCTCTCGACCACCTGGTCGGGCTGGTAGGCCCGCAGCAGCCGGTCGTACTCGGCCTTCGTCACCGGCAGGACCGTGCCGTGCCGGGGACGGGAGGGGAGTTCGTAGTTCGAGGACGGCGTCCACACGCCCTTGTCGAGGTCGGTCGTCTCGAACGGGATGTAGCCGCGACCGCCGAACTCGTCGAGGAACGCGTACCACTTGTTGTCGTCGGTGTTCGACTTGAACACCAGCGGCCCCTCGGCCGCGCTCATCGTGCCCTTGCCGATGCCCTCGGCGACCGGCGTCCAGGACGTGCTCAGCAGCGAGTCGCTCTTCTCCTCGAAGATGAACTTGCTGTTGGGCGTGGACGAGGAGTTGTTCCGCTCGTCCTTGGAGAGGCGGTAGTAGGTGTCGCCGCGCTGGATGACCGTCGAGTCGATGACCGAGTAGCCCCGGTCGACCCACACCTTCGGCGCGCTGAACGTGTAGAAGTCACGCGTCGTCGCGTACATCATCCGGTTGTAGGTGTCACCGGAGTGCGCCTCGTTGTCGTACAGCTTCGACGCCCAGAACACGACGTACTCGCCGAGCTTCGCGTCGTAGTACGCCTCCGGGGCCCACGTGTTGCCCGCGCTGTCCGGGGAGACCCGCACCAGGCGCTGGTTCGTCCAGTGCGTCAGGTCGGTGGACTCCCACACCATGATGGACTTGCTGCCGGTGCGCTGGGAGGCGTCCCAGTCGCCGTTGCCGTAGATCCTGAGGTCGGTGGCGATCTGGTAGAACTTGTCGCCCTCGGGGGAGCGGATGATGAACGGGTCCCGCAGACCCCGCTCGCCGAGCGTCGACGTCAGCACCGGGCGGCCGTCGTTCACCTCACGCCAGTGCAGCGGGTCGTTGCCCCGGCTGACCGCGAAGTGGACCTGCTCGCCGCTGGCGTCGCCCTCGCCCGTGAAGTAGCTGAACAGATAGCCCTCGGGCTGCTGCGCGGCGGGCAGTTCGGGGACCTTCGCCGTCAGGACGCGGGTCGTGCTCTCGGTGCCCTTCGTGACGGTCGCGGTCAGATCGGCGCTCGCCGGACCCGCGCCGTGCGCCGGGCGGTGGACGACGCCGTCGGCCGAGACGAGGTCCGGGCTCGCGGAGGTCCAGGTGACCTTCGTGCCGAAGTCGCCGGCCGAGGGCAGGGTCAGGTTGCCGCGCGCGTCGTCGAGGTTGTGGACGGTCAGCGCGTCGGCCGCCTGCCGGACGGCCGCCGCGTCGTCGAACATCGCCGGGACCGTCACCTCGAAGGACTTCGTGTCGCTGACAGGGCCCTTGCGGAGCGTCGCCGTCAGCGTCGCCTTGCCCGCGGACTGTCCGGACGCCGGGCGCGTCACGGCGCCGGACGCGGAGACGACGTCCGTGTTGTCGCTCGCCCAGGTGATGGCAGAGCCGCCCGCCGCACCCGACTTCGGGAGGGTCAGGTCGGAGGTCACCGCGCTCGTGTCACCGAGGGTCAGCGCCGCCTTGTCGGCCGCCACGCCCTGGGTCGCGACCGGCAGGGACAGGGTCTGCACCTCGGAGTTCGTCAGGGCGCGGTCGTACACACGGAAGTCGCGGATCTTGCCCTGGAACAGGTTGTCGGCCGTGTAGACCGACTTGCCTATGTAGTTCGCGGACGTCGAACCGCCGCCGATCGACCCCGGGGTGAGGGACACCGACGTGTTGCGGCCGACCTCGGCGCCGTCCTCGTAGAGGATGCCCGTCGTGCCGGACTGCGTGTACGTCAGGTGCTTCCACGCGTCGCGCGCGAGGTTGTGGCCGTCGGCGGCGCGGGTGTTCTGCTCCGTGGACCAGTTGCCGGACGCGATCGAGGTGCGCAGCGCGTTGCCCGTCGTGAACAGGTACCCGTTGCCGGCGCCCGCGTTCGTGTTGCCGAAGCCGTACAGGAAGTAGGGGGCCTGCTGGGCGGCGTCCATCCGCACGTCGAAGGAGACGCTGACCGCGTCCATGCCCTTCAGGACGTCGTCCGGCATCTTGACGTAGGTGTCGGAGCCGTTGAAGGCGAGGCCGTCCGAGAAGGCGCCGGTGCCGCTGAGGACACCGTCACGGCCGTGCCCCGAGGCGTCCGGCACGATGGCCGTCCCCGAGGAGGCGTCGAGCTTGTACCAGAGGGCCAGGCCGTCGGTGAGGGAGTCGGCGTCCACCGCGCGGGCGGTGGCGACGGGTGCGGCGAGGCCGATGACCAGCGAGGCGGCGGTCAGCCCGGCGAGCCGGCCCGCCAGGCGTCTCGCCCGGCCCCGGCTGCGCTGGGGTGCGATGTGCGGCATGTCTTGATTCCCTGTCGGAGGACACGAAGGGACGGGGGTGGACGTGACACAGCCGCACGGCCTTTCATCCAGAAGACCGTGCGGTTACAGCTGTGTGACGTCGTGTGGCGAGAGTGTCGGCTGTGGCGAGGAGCGGCGTCAAGAGGTGTCGAACAATGTCCGACATGTCGAACGCCCAGGTGAGGCGGGAGAGTTGACCGGGGCGAGCGCCGACGGCACCCGGCCCGGGGTGCGGCAGGGGGGTTCGTTCGTGAAAATCCTGGTGTGAGGACGGACGACGGTGACGAGCTGCTGCACAGGCTGCGCTCGCTCACCGCACAGGCGCGGGCCCGGGCGGAGGTGCAGCGGTCCCAGGTGGAACTGGCGATCGCCCTCCAGCGCGGCATGCTGCCCCGCGACCTGCCGAGCCCGCCCGGCGTCCGGCTCGCGGTGCGCTACGAGCCCGCCTGCTACGGCCTCAACGTCGGCGGCGACTGGTACGACGCGTTCCCCCTCCCCGACGGACGGTTCGCCCTGTCCATCGGCGACGTCCAGGGCCACAACATCGAGGCCGCCGCGTTCATGGGCCAGGTCAGGGCCGCCCTGCGCGCGCTGGCCTCCGTCACCGGCGACCCCGGCGACCTGCTCGCCCGCACCAACGACCTCCTGTGCTCCCTCGGCGGCGACCTCTTCGCCACCTGCGTCTTCCTGCGCCTCGACCCCGCCACCGGCGTCCTGGAGAGCGCCCGAGCCGGACACACCCCCGTCGTCTGGGCCACCGCCGACGGCCGCTGCGGCATCGCCGACGACGATCCCGGCCCACCGCTGGGCATCCAGCCCGGCGCCGGCTACCCCGTCTCCCACCACCACCTCACCAGCGGCGGCGTCTTCGTCCTCCTCACCGACGGCGTCGTCGAAGGCCCCGCCCTCCCCCTCGACGAGGGCCTCGACCAGGTCGTCCGCCTGGCCGGCATCGCCGCCGTGGCCGGCCTCGGCACCGAATCCCTCGCCGCCGCCGTCATCAAGGGCGCCACCCGCGTCGGCCACGAGGACGACGCGGCGGTCCTGGTGGTGGCCCTCGACAATCCCTGACCCCCGCGTCCGGCGTTCAGCCGAAATCCACCCTCACCTGGCCGAACGGCCCCACCCGGTGTGTGATGGGCCCTGTGGTGGCCACCCGGAACCTGCGCGGGCCGGCTGTCCTCGTCGTGCAGACGGTGGCCGTCGCCGCCCTCTACTACGGGGCCGGACGGCTGGGACTGCTGCGCCGCCTCACCGTCGAGGGCACCGTGTTCACCCCCGTCTGGCCGCCGACCGGCGTCGCCCTCACCTGTCTGCTGGTCCTCGGCCTGCGCGCCTGGGCCGGCATCGCGCTGGGCTGCTTCTTCGTGATCCTCCACCTCGCCGACGGCGGCCCCCTGCACTGGTCGCTCCTCGCGAACCTGGCCGGCAACACCGCCGCACCCGCCTGCGCCTACCTCCTCCTGCGGCACGTCGGCTTCCGCACCGACCTCACCCGCCTGCGCGACGGCGTCGCCCTCGTCTTCCTCGGCGCGCTCCCCCCGATGCTGATCAGCTCCACGACCGGCGTCGGCGTCGCCGTCCTCACCGGGGACCTGACGGCTGACGCCTTCTGGCCGGTGTGGGTCGCCTGGTGGGTCGGTGACGCGATGGGCGTCCTGATCGTCACGCCGCTGCTGCTGATCCTGTACCGGGCACGCCGGCCCTTCCTGGCCCACGTCCGCTGGAAGGAGGCCACCGCACTGGCGGTGACCGCCTGCGCCGTCGTCCCCGTGGCCACGCAGAGCCACGTCAACATGCTGTTCCTGAGCTACCCGGTGCTGATCTGGGCGGCGCTCAGGTTCGAGCTGGCCGGGAGCATGCTGTGCGTGCTGTTCGCGTCGGTGCTGGCGACGGTCGCCGCGACGGACCGGGCCGGCCCCTTCGCGCACCTCACGCACGTCGAGGTGATGCTGAAACTCCAGGCGTTCAACGGGGCGACCGCCCTCACCGCCCTCCTGCTGTCCGCCGTGATCACCGAGCAGCGCAACACCCGCCGCTCGGTGGAGCGCGCCTGCGAGGAACTCGCCGAGGTCCTGGAACACCTCACGGCGGCCGACCGCGCCTACCCGCCGGACCGCTCCAGCAGGTGATCCACGGCCTCCACCACGTCCGCGACACTGTGGTGCGGCACGTCGAGGCCCTCGGGCCAGACCCGGCCGCGCACCCAGATCGGGTTCAGCCCCGCCCCCCGGCCGCCCGCCATGTCGTTCACCGGATCGTCCCCGGTCATCCAGTCCCCGGCCGTCAGCTGCGTCCCGCACCGCGCCGCCGCCAGCTCGAACAGCCGCGCGTCCGGCTTGCGCACGTCGATGTCGCCGGACGCCGCGATGCCGTCCACGAGATCCGCGAGGCCCGCGGAGCGGATCTTCGCGCGCTGGAGGTCCGAGGAGCCGTTCGTCACGACGCCCACGCTCCAGCCGCGCTCCCGCAGCCGGCCGAGGCTCTCCAGGGTCTCCGGACGGCACACCACCGACGCCGCCATCCGGTCCACGTACACCCGCCACAGGTGCTCCGGCGACTCCGTCACCCCGAACCGCTCCGCCAACCTCCCCAGCACGTCCCGCCCGCCGTGCTCGGCCAGCTCCGCCAGCAGCCACGCCTCGACCTCCGGCCGGTACCCGTGATCCCGGCACAGCCCGGCGACGGTGGCGGAGAGGGCGGCGGTACGGTCCACGAGGGTGCCGTCGAGGTCGAACAGGGCGAGACGCATGAGGTGACCTTATCCGCAGGTCAGCCGGTCGCGGGATGGAGTTTCGTGATCTTGCCCTGAGGGGTGGCCTCCAGGTACCCGGAGCCGCCGTCCTCGTCGGACAGGTAGACCTTCATCGTCAGAGGATCGTCGAAAACCGTGAGCGGCGGATTCACCAGCACGTAGCGGGTCTTGGGGTTCGGCACGTTCAGCTTCCTGCGCGCCTCGGCGAGCAGCGCGGGCATCTGGTCCCAGTCGAAGCCGTCGAGGGTGAAGGGCTTCTGGACGGAGGGCAGGGTCCTCTTGATGATGCCGGGCTCGGCCCCCTCACCGGGCCGGTACGTGTACGACTCCAACCGGGTGTTGCTGCCCTCCCGCAGCACCTCCGCCGAGACGTAGTCCGGATACACCGACAGCGACCCGTACCGCTTGCTCCCCGTCTTCTTCTCGATCGCCGCGAGCGCCGTCCGGATGCCGTCCGGGGTGAGCATGCCGCCGGCCGGCTTCTCCTCGGGCGAGGCGCTCCCCGACCGCCTCGCGGAGACCGACGGGGTGGCGGACGACGGCCCCGCCTGCGTCCCGCCGTCCCCCTGGGGCAGGAAGTTCCACGCCAGCACCCCGACCAACGCCACCCCCGCCCCCGGCAGCACGACCGCCGGCCACCGGCGCTGACGCCGTACCGGTACCTGCGGCACGGTCGGCGCGGGGGCCGGTGCGGGAGGCTGGATGCGGTACGACGTCGTCGCCGTCCGGCTCTGCCCCTCCGCCGCCTCCGTCAGCAGCCGCTCCACCGTCTGGGCTCCCGGCCGTCCCGACGGGTCGCGGTCGAGGAGGCGGACGAGGACGTCCGTGAGGGGCCCGGCATGGACCGGCGGGGGTATCTCCTCGCTGAGGACCGCCGCGAGCGTCGCCAAGGTGGTGTTCCTGCGGAGGGGGTGGCGGCCCTCCACGGCCGTGTACAGCATCATGCCGAGCGACCACAGGTCGGACGCCGGGCCGCCGCCCTGTCCGGAGACGCGTTCGGGGGCCATGTAGTCGGGCGTGCCGATGATGGAGCCGGTCGCGGTGAGCGCCGTCGCCTCGCGGATCGCGGCGATGCCGAAGTCGGTCAGGACGGGCCGCCCGTCGGGCCGCAGCAGGACGTTCGCCGGTTTCACGTCCCGGTGCTGGATGCCCGCGTCGTGCGCGGCGCGCAGCGCGGACAGCACGCCCAGACCGGTCCGGGCGGCCTCGACGGGGTCCATCGGCCCCTCGGCGAGCCGGTCGGCGAGCGAACCGCCGGGCACCAGCTCCATGACGATCCAGGGATAGGTGCCCTCGCCCTCGTCGACGATGTGGTGGATCGTGACGACCCCGGGATGGTCGAGCCGGGCCAGCGCCCGCGCCTCGCGCAACACCCGCTGCCGCAACTGGTGCGCGGCCTCGGGGTCGTACTCCGCGAGGTCGGGGTCCGGCGGCCGGACCTCTTTGACGGCGACCTCACGGCGCAGCACGAGATCCGTGGCCCGCCACACGAGCCCCATGCCGCCCCCGCCGAGCCGCGCCTCCAGCTGGAAGCGCCCGTCGACCACCCGTCTGACCGCGTCGTTCATGCGCGGAGCATAGGACACCGCCGACCGTGTGCCCCGCGCGCGGGGTGGCCCCCGTCACATGGACCTGTGCCCCCGGCGCCGACACGATGGGTCCCACACCGGCGAAGGGATTCGGGATGTTCCGTAAGGTGCTGGTCGCCAACCGAGGCGAGATCGCGATCCGGGCGTTCCGCGCCGGATACGAGCTGGGGGCGCGGACGGTCGCCGTGTTCCCGCACGAGGACCGCAACTCGCTGCACCGCCTGAAGGCCGACGAGGCGTACGAGATCGGCGAGCCCGGCCACCCGGTGCGGGCCTACCTCTCGGTGGAGGAGATCGTCACCGCCGCCCGGCGCGCGGGAGCCGACGCCGTCTACCCGGGGTACGGATTCCTCTCCGAGAACCCCGAACTCGCCCGCGCCTGCGAGGAGGCCGGGATCACCTTCGTCGGCCCGGACGCCCGCACCCTGGAGCTGACCGGCAACAAGGCGAGCGCCGTGGCCGCCGCCCGCGCCGCCGGAGTCCCGGTCCTCGGCTCCTCCGCACCCTCCAACGACGTCGACGAACTCGTCGCCGCCGCCGAGGAGATCGGCTTCCCGGTGTTTGTGAAGGCTGTCGCGGGCGGCGGCGGACGCGGCATGCGGCGCGTCGAGGACCGGTCCGTGCTGCGCGAGTCCATCGAGGCGGCGTCCCGGGAGGCGGCGTCCGCGTTCGGCGACCCGACGGTCTTCCTGGAGAAGGCCGTCGTCGACCCCCGCCACATCGAGGTGCAGATCCTCGCGGACGGCGACGGGAACGTCATCCACCTCTACGAGCGCGACTGTTCGGTGCAGCGGCGCCACCAGAAGGTCATCGAGCTGGCCCCCGCGCCGAACCTGGACCCGGCGCTGCGCGACCGGATCTGCGCCGACGCCGTGCGGTTCGCCCGCGAGATCGGCTACCGCAACGCGGGCACCGTCGAGTTCCTCCTCGACCGGGACGGCAACCACGTCTTCATCGAGATGAACCCGCGCATCCAGGTCGAGCACACGGTCACCGAGGAGGTCACCGACGTCGACCTCGTGCAGGCCCAACTCCGCATCGCCTCCGGGGAGTCGCTCGCCGACCTCGGGCTCTCGCAGGAGACGGTGAAGCTGCACGGCGCCGCCCTCCAGTGCCGGATCACCACCGAGGACCCCGCCAACGGGTTCCGCCCCGACACCGGCCGCATCAGCGCCTACCGTTCACCGGGTGGTTCAGGCATCCGGCTGGACGGCGGAACGACCCACGCCGGTACGGAGATCAGCGCCCACTTCGACTCGATGCTGGTGAAACTCACCTGCCGGGGCCGGGACTTCAGGTCCGCGATCGGCCGGGCCCGGCGTGCCGTCGCCGAGTTCCGGATCCGGGGTGTCGCCACCAACATCCCCTTCCTGCAAGCCGTGCTGGACGACGCGGACTTCCAGGCGGGCCGGGTCACCACGTCGTTCATCGAGCAGCGCCCGCACCTGCTGACCGCGCGCACCTCCGCCGACCGGGGCACCAAGCTCCTCACCTACCTCGCCGACGTCACCGTCAACAAGCCGCACGGCGAACGCCCCGACCTCCTCGACCCGTTGGCCAAGCTCCCCGCGACCCCGGCGGCCGAGCCCCCGGCGGGTTCCCGGCAGCGCCTGATCGAGCTGGGCCCGGACGGCTTCGCCCGCTGGATGCGCGAGACGCCCCGACTCGGCGTCACCGACACGACGTTCCGCGACGCCCACCAGTCCCTCCTTGCGACCCGCGTCCGCACGAAGGACCTCCTCGCCTCCGCCCCGCTCGTCGCCCGCACCCTCCCCGACCTGCTCTCCCTGGAGTGCTGGGGCGGCGCGACCTACGACGTCGCCCTCAGGTTCCTCGCCGAGGACCCCTGGGAGCGGCTCGCGGCGCTGCGCGAGGCCGTGCCGAACATCTGCCTCCAGATGCTGCTGCGCGGCCGCAACACCGTCGGCTACACCCCCTACCCCACCGAGGTCACCGACGCGTTCGTCGAGGAGGCCGCCGCCACCGGCATCGACATCTTCCGCGTCTTCGACGCCCTCAACGACGTCGACCAGATGCGGCCCGCGATCGACGCCGTGCGCCGGACGGGAACGGCGGTCGCGGAGGTGGCGCTCTGCTACACCGCCGACCTCTCCGACCCGGGGGAGCGGCTCTACACCCTGGACTACTACCTGCGGCTCGCGGAGAAGATCGTCGAGGCGGGGGCGCACGTCCTCGCCGTGAAGGACATGGCGGGCGTGCTGCGGGCACCGGCCGCCGCGACGCTGGTGTCGGCGCTGCGCCGCGAGTTCGGGCTGCCGGTGCACCTGCACACCCACGACACGGCGGGCGGCCAGCTCGCGACCTACCTCGCGGCGATCGGGGCGGGCGTGGACGCGGTCGACGGGGCCGTGGCGTCGATGGCCGGGACGACGTCGCAGCCGTCGCTGTCCGCGATCGTCGCCGCCACCGACCACTCCGAGCGCACGACCGGACTCGACCTCCAGGCCGTCGGCGACCTGGAGCCGTACTGGGAGAGCGTGCGGCGGGTGTACGCGCCGTTCGAGGCGGGGCTCGCCGCGCCGACCGGGCGGGTCTACCACCACGAGATCCCCGGCGGACAGCTCTCCAACCTGCGCACCCAGGCCGTCGCGCTGGGGCTGGGGGACCGGTTCGAGGACATCGAGTCGATGTACGCCGCCGCCGACCGGATCCTCGGGCGGCTGGTGAAGGTGACGCCGTCCTCCAAGGTCGTCGGGGACCTCGCCCTGCACCTCGTCGGCGCCGGGGTCGCGCCCGGGGACTTCGAGGAGACGCCGGACCGGTTCGACATCCCGGACTCGGTGATCGGGTTCCTGCGCGGCGAGCTGGGCACCCCGCCCGGCGGCTGGCCCGAGCCGTTCCGCACCCGCGCCCTCCAAGGGCGGCCCGCAGCGAAGCCCGTGCAGGAGCTGACCGCCGCGGACCGCGAAGGCCTCGACAAGCAGCGCCGGACCACCCTGAACCGGCTCCTGTTCCCCGGCCCGACCCGCGACTTCGAGACCCACCGGCAGGCGTACGGCGACACCAGCGTCCTCGACAGCAAGGACTTCTTCTACGGGCTGCGTCCGGGCAAGGAGTACGCCGTCGACCTGGAGCCCGGCGTCCGGCTGCTCATCGAGCTCCAGGCGATCGGGGAGGCCGACGAACGCGGCATGCGGACCGTGATGGCCGGCCTCAACGGGCAGCTGCGGCCCATCCAGGTCCGCGACCGGGCCGCCGCCTCCGACGTCCCCGCCACCGAGAAGGCCGACCGCTCCGACGCCGGGCACGTCGCCGCGCCGTTCGCCGGGGTGGTCACCCTCGCCGTCGCCGAGGGCGACGAGGTGGCCGCCGGGGCGACCGTCGCGACCATCGAGGCGATGAAGATGGAGGCCTCGATCACGGCCCCGGCGGCGGGCCGGGTGACGCGGCTCGCCATCAACCGCGTCCAGCAGGTGGAGGGCGGGGATCTGCTGGTGGAGGTGCGCTGAGCGGTGTCTTGAGGAGGGCCGGGTTCCCGTGCGGGGACCCGGCCTCTTCCGGGTGGGGTGTCAGGTGGAGATCCCGGTGCGGCCCTCGGCGAAGTAGTGCCCCGCGTCCAGGTCGGCGATCAAGCCCGGTCCTTCGGGGGTCCAGCCCAGCAGCTCCTGGGTGTGGGCGCTGGACGCGGGGGAGTCGAGGCTGAGGAACGGGGCGAGCCAGCTGAAGTGCTCGCCCGCCCGGTCCGCCGTGACCGGGACGGCCGGGACCCCGAGCCCCCGTCCGATCGCCTCGGCGACCTCGCGCAGGGGCACCCCGTCCTCGGCGTTGCCGTGCAGCACGGAACCGGCCGGTGCCTTCTCCAGCGCCAGCCGGAACACCCGGGCCGTGTCGGAGCGGTGAGCGGCGGTCCAGCGGGCGCTGCCGTCACCGATGTATCCGGCGCTGCCGTGCTGCCGGGCGAGGTCGACCAGCGTCGCCAGGAACCCCGGGTCGCCGTCCCCGTGCACGATCGGCAGCCGCAGCACCGACGAACGCACCCCGCGCTCGGCGAGAGCGACCGTCGCGACCGCGTTGGCGTGCCGGCCGTGCGGACCCTCCTGACCGGCGGAGACGGCGGGTGTGTCGCGCTCCGTCGCCACCCGGCCCGGCGTGATCATCATCAGCCCCGACGCCAGCACGAACGGTCGGTTCGAACCGGCCAGCACGTCCCCGAACGCCTCCACGACCTGCCGGTCGGCGTCGACGGCCCGGTCGAAACCCCCGCTGAACGCCAGGTCGTGCTTGAACGCCAGATGCACCACCCCGTCCGTCTCGTCCGCCGCCTTCCGCAGGACCGCGAGGTCGTCCAGCGAACCCCTCCGCACCTCGGCCCCGGCGGCCTTCAGTGCGTCGGCCGACGCGTCGGAGCGCGCCAGACCCACCACTTCATGTCCCGCGCCCAGCAGTTCCGGCACGAGAGCCGAACCGATCCAGCCGGACGCACCTGTCACGAACACACGCATGGGAAACCCCCAGAACGAGTTGATGTCAGTCACTGTCATCGACCGTACACCTGATGTCAGTCACTGTCATAGAGATAAGATCCCGCCATGAGCCGATGGCAGCCCGACGCGCGAGGACGCCTCGCCAAAGCGGCACTCGACCTGTACGGCGAGCGCGGCTACGAGCGCACCACCGTCGCCGAGATCGCCGAGCGGGCCGGCCTCACCGAGCGCACCTTCTTCCGGCACTACGCCGACAAACGCGAAGTCCTCTTCGGCGGCACCGGACAGTTCCTGGAACGGATCACGACCGCCGCCGAGACCGTCCCCGCCGACGCGCCGCCCCTCGACGTCGTCGCCGCCGTCCTGGACGCGACCGCCGAGGACTTCCCAGAGACCCGCCGCTCCCACGCCCGGCGCCGCCAGGCCGTCATCGACGCCCACCTCGAACTCCGGGAGCGCGAACTGGTCAAGCTCGCGTACTTCTCCGCCACCCTCGCCACCGTCCTGCGTGAGCGCGGTGTGCCGGACCGGGAGGCGTCCCTCGCGGCCGAGGCGGGCACCGCCGTCTTCAAGGTGGCCCTCGCGCGCTGGATCGAGGAGGACGGCGGCCCGGGACTCGGGCCGCTGATCCACGAGACCCTGGCCGCGCTCAGAGCGGTGACAGCTCGCTGACAGTCCCACCCCCGGTTCCCTGCCGCCTCCCTGACAAGGGAAGATGACCCCGACCAGGGAACGAACCGATGCGGAGGAACCCACCCATGCGGCACGAGCGAGCGGGTAAGCCGGCCGAAGCCGAGGACCTTGTCGACGTGGCCCGGCTGGTCACCGCGTACTACGCGCTGCACCCCGACCCGGCGGAGATCGGCCAGCGCGTCGCCTTCGGCACCTCGGGCCACCGCGGCTCCGCGCTGAACACCGCGTTCAACGAGGACCACATCGCGGCCACCAGCCAGGCCATCGTCGAGTACCGCACCGCCCAGGGCACCGACGGCCCGCTCTTCATCGGCGCCGACACCCATGCCCTCTCCGAACCCGCCCAGGTCACCGCCCTGGAGGTGTTCGCCGCGAACGGCGTCACCGTCCTGCTCGACAGCGCCGGCGGCTACACCCCGACCCCGGCCGTCTCGCACGCGATCCTCACCCACAACAAGGGCCGCACCACGGGCCTCGCGGACGGCGTCGTCGTCACCCCCTCCCACAACCCGCCCGCCGACGGCGGCTTCAAGTACAACCCCCCGTCCGGCGGCCCCGCGGCCTCCGACGCCACCTCCTGGATCCAGGACCGGGCGAACCAGATCATCGCCGCCGGCCTCAAGGACGTCCGCCGCCTCCCGTACACCCAGGCCCTCACCGCCGGGACGACCGGCCGGTACGACTTCCTCGGCACGTACGTCGCCGACCTGCCGAACGTCCTCGACCTCGACGCGATCCGCGCGGCCGGAGTCCGCATCGGCGCCGACCCGCTCGGCGGGGCGTCCGTCGCCTACTGGGGCCGCATCGCCGAGCAGCACCGCCTCGACCTGACGGTCGTCAACCCGAACACCGACCCCACCTGGCGGTTCATGACGCTGGACTGGGACGGCCAGATCCGCATGGACTGCTCCTCCCCGGACGCGATGGCCTCCCTCATCGCCCAGCGCGACCGCTACGACATCGCCACCGGCAACGACGCCGACTCCGACCGGCACGGCATCGTCACCCCCGACGCCGGCCTGATGAACCCCAACCACTACCTCGCCGTCGCCATCGACTACCTGTACCGGCACCGCGCCGACTGGCCCGCCGGTGCGGGCATCGGCAAGACGCTGGTCTCCTCGTCGATGATCGACCGTGTCGCCGCCGACCTCGGCCGCACCCTCGTCGAGGTCCCCGTCGGCTTCAAGTGGTTCGTGGACGGCCTGGTCGGCGGCACGCTCGGCTTCGGCGGCGAGGAGTCCGCGGGCGCCTCCTTCCTGCGCCGCGACGGCTCGGTGTGGACCACCGACAAGGACGGCATCATCCTCGCGCTGCTCGCCTCCGAGATCACCGCCGTCACCGGCAGGACGCCCTCGCAGCTGTACGCCGGGCTCACCGAGAGGTTCGGCACGCCCGCTTACGCCCGCATCGACGCGCCCGCCTCCCGCGAGGAGAAGGCGCTCCTCGCGAAGCTGTCCCCGGCCCAGGTGACCGCACGGACCCTCGCCGGTGAAGAGGTCACGGGCGTGCTGACCGAGGCGCCCGGGAACGGGGCCGCGCTCGGCGGGATCAAGGTGTCCACCGCCAACTCCTGGTTCGCGGCGCGGCCTTCGGGCACCGAGGACGTGTACAAGATCTACGCCGAGTCCTTCAACGGGCCCGAGCACCTCGCCCGGGTGCAGGACGAGGCGCGGACAGTCGTGCTGGACGCGCTGGGCGGCTGACCCCGGCCGGATATGGGTGTCGCCCCCGATACCGGGGAGCGCGCGCGGACGGAAGGGTGGAAGAAGGCCCGGGTTGACCGGACCCGGGTCGTCCAACTCCACCGTTCGCGCCGCCTTCGGCGGTGCCGTCGTCCCAGGAGGACAGCCCTATCCACTCCCCGCGCGCAGCACGACCCCGTCCCGACGCAGGCCGGCGGGAGGTGACCCATGGGACACGCTGACTCGCTGCTGGCCCTCGGCGGAGCCTTCCTCGCCGCAGCCGTCCTCGCCCGGCTCGGCAACAGGTTCGGGCTGCCCACCATCCCGCTCTTCACCCTCGCCGGGATCCTGCTCGGCCCCCACACCCCGGGGATCGTGCTCGTGCGGGACGCGCACGACTTCGAGATGCTCTCCGCGCTCGGCCTCGTGCTCCTGCTGTTCTACCTCGGCCTCGAATTCCACGTCGACGACCTGAGGAACGGTGGCAGGCGGCTGCTCCTCGCGGGCGGCAGCTACCTCGTGCTGAACGTCGGCGCAGGTCTCGCCTTCGGGTTCGGCCTCGGCTGGGGCGCGCGGGAGGCGCTGGTCCTGGCGGGCGTCCTCGGCATCTCGTCGTCCGCGATCGTCACGAAGATCCTCATCGACCTCGGCCGCATCGGACACCCCGGCACGAAGATCGTCCTCGGCGTCATCGTCGTCGAGGACATCTTCCTCGCCCTCTACCTGGCCGTCCTCCAGCCCGTCATCAGCGGCGCGGAAGGCGGTCTGGAGATCGCCTGGCAGGTCACGAAGGCGTTCGGGTTCCTGCTGCTCCTGGCCACCGCCGCCCGCTACGGCACCCGGCTGGTCGCCCGGCTGATCCACGTCCGTGACGACGAACTCCTCGTCATCAGCTTCCTGGGCGCCGCCGTCCTCGTCGCGGGCGTCTCCGAGTACCTCGGGGTCGCGGACGCGATCGGCGCGTTCATGGTCGGCCTCATCTTCGGCGGCACGCCCTCCGGGCCCCGGATCCGCCGGCTGGTTCATCCGCTGCGGGACGCGTTCGCGGCGATCTTCTTCTTCGCCTTCGGACTCGCCATCGACCCCGGCGACTTCGCGGCCGTCGCCGTCCCGGTCCTCGTCGCGGTGGCACTGACGCTCGCCATGAACATCGCCGCCGGGCTCGTCGTGGCGCGGCTGTACGGCTACCGGGCGCGTGAGGCGGTCCTCATCGCGACGACGCTCCTCGCACGCGGCGAGTTCGCGCTGATCCTCGCCGCGATGGCCGCGAACGCCGGACTCGACAGCCGGCTCGCGCCGTTCATCGCCGGGTACGTCCTCGTCCTGGCCGTGCTCGGGCCGCTCGCGGCGGGACGGGTGCACGACCGTGCGGAGAAGTCCACGCCGAAGACTGAGCGGGGACCCGGAGCGGAAGACATCAGGAAAGAGGTGAGGGACCCCGTCACCGCCCCCGACCGGTGACGGACTCTCAGTCAGGCAGGGCCCCGCACAGGCCCGGACGGGAGGACCCGTGTCCGACGGCGACAAGGACCGCCTGGAGGCCCTGGCGTCCGCGACGGAACGCGACGACGCCCGCTTCGCCCGAGCCCTGGCCGAGGGCCGGCCACGGCGCCCCCGCGAGTACCGCCGCGCACACGCCTGGTGGGCCCTGGGCACCGCGGGCGCCCTGCTCCTCGTCGGCATCGCCCTGCCCCACGGTCTGCTGCTGGCGACCGGGCTGGTCCTCGCGGGGATGGCGGCGACCCTGTTCGACCCGCACCGCAGGCATCCGGGGGGCGGGGGGCGCTGAGCTGAGGGGGCGTGCACTGAACGTCCGGCCTTGTCCGTGCGTATCACCCGGTGTACCTGCCGACCCCGTCCGATCCCCCGGAGCCATCGCCGTGCCCCACACCGCCCGAGGCGTCGCCGCGCTCTCCCTGCTGTTCCTGCTGACCGCCTGTGGGGGAGGGGACGGGAAACCCGCCGCGAAGGCGTCCGGGGGGACCGCGCCGGCCGCCGCCGCGCAGGTCGTCGCGCCCGCGAAGGTCGAGATCATCGCGGGGATGACCGGCTGCACCCCCAGCATCCGCATCCAGGCGGACGAGTTGCGGGAGGGGAGCTGCCGGACCGCACAGGGGAACTACATCGTCACCACGTTCCCGAAGGAGACCCTCCGGGACACCTGGCTGGACGCGGCGGCCATCTACGGCGGCACCTACCTCATCGGCCCCCAGTGGGCGGTCGGCGGGAAGCCCGACGTGCTGAAGAAGCTCCGGCCCAAGATCGGCGGCGAGATCGTGCAGCTCACCGGCAGCGGGCCGAGCCCGCTGCCCACCGGCGCATGAGAAAGGGGCCCCTCTCACGAGGGGCCCCTCCGTCGTCGCGCCGGGTCAGTTCACCCGGGCGATCCGCCAGCGCTGGTTGGCGCCGGAGTTGCCGTACCACGTGGTGACCGCGGCGCCCTCGTTGGTCGACTGGCCGCCGACCTCCAGGAGACGGCCCGTCGAGGCGTTCACCAGGGTCCAGGTGCCGTCGCCCGTGGTGGACAGGATCCACTCGGTCGCCGGGTCACGCTTGCCGGTGTCCGGCTCGATCACCGGGACGTCGCTGCGGACGGCGAGGCGCTTGCCCTCCGCCGGGTTCGCGAAGACGTACCGCAGACGGTTGCCCGTCGTGCCGTACACCTGCTCCAGACGCCACTGCTGGGCGACCGCCCCGTTCGCCGAGTTGATGGTCAGACCGGTGCCGTCGGCGGCCACGGTCACCGACTTGTTCGACTGGACGCCCGTCAGCGTGTACGCCTTGCCCTTGCTGAACAGGCTCGCGTCGGCCGCGACACCGGAGACGCCCTTGACGGCGAACGACGTCACCGACTGCGCCGGGACCGTGAACGACGCCTTGCCGCCCGCGACCTTCACCGCGGCCTGCTTGACCAGCTTGCCCGCGGCGTCGGTGACGGTCGGGGTGACCGTCGCCTTCTTGTCGACCTTGCCGAAGCGCGACAGGTCGATGACGACCTTGCGGGGCGCGGTCGTCGAGTTGACGTGGACCAGCGAGGCGCCCTTGCCGTCCTGCGTCACCGCGGCGGCGCTGGAGGTGTCGTCCACCTTGATCAGGCTGTCGCCGGGCTTGATGAAGTGCGTGAAGTTACGGGCCGTGTCGAACTTGGTGTTCGTGTAGATCGGGCACGACTTCAGCGTGTCCTTCGACTTGCAGCTGAACGGGAGCTGGATGGAACCCCAGTTGCCGCCCTTGGCGGACTCGCCGCCCGGCTTCATGTTGTCGTAGTCCTCGACCGGCTGCCAGAACACCCACGCCTTGGGCTCCAGTTCGCGCAGGTCGTTGACCATCTGCTGGGCGAGACCCAGACCCGGGCGCATGTCCGTGAAGCTCTGCCCGTCGCCCCAGTCGCCCTCGACCTCGCTCATCCACAGCGGCTTGTCGGCCGCCTTGGCGAGGTCGCGCACGGTGGTGCGCTGACTCGTGCCGTAGGTGTGGACGTTCATCTGGCCGACGAGGTCCTTCGACGCCTGGGAGTAGGAGTTCCAGTTCGTCGTGAAGATACCGGGGTTGGTCTCGTCCATCGCCGATATCCTGGCGCCGACCTTGGCCTTCCTCAGCGCGGGGGCGAGCGCCGCGAGGACCTTCTCCTGCATCGCGGGCCCGATGTGCGCGCCCTCCTGACGGCCGCCCACGGGCTGGCCGTCCTCGTTCAGCCGGGTACCCCAGTAGTTGGTGTTGGGCTCGTTGAACGGGTCGACCGTGTCGACCTTGATCCCGGACGCCTTCTCCAGACGCTTCGTCGCCCCCGCGAGGTAGGCGGCGAAGTCGTTCACCGAACTCGCCTTCAGCTGCTCGTCGCCTGCGTTGAAGCCGCCCGAGACGTAACCGCTGACCGTCATGAACCACGGCGGGGAGTTGGAGAACGTCTCCCAGTGGGTGATGTCCTTCTTGATGCGGTCGACCCACCAGCGCTGGGTCGCGTCGGCCTTGTCGTTCCAGTTGGCCGGGTTGTCCGCGTTCCACCAGTTCACATCGGTGCGGGTGGTGCCCGCCGGGGCCTTCCACCAGCCCTGGACGGCGCCGCCGGCCCTCAAGTAGTCCTTCACGTCGGGGGCGTTGCCGCCGCCGATGTTGTAACGCGCGATGTTCAGCGCGAGACCGTCGTCCCCGAACAGGAGCTTCGCGAGCTTCTCGCGGACGTCCTTCGGGTAGTCGCCGGTCGCGTTCGCGAACCACACCAGGCTGGTGCCCCAGCCCTCGAACTTGTCCTGCTTGTACGACGGATCCGGCTGGACGGTGACCGTAGGGGTGGCGGTGTCGGCCTGCGCGAGCGGCGCGGGGACGGCCAGCAGAGCCGCCCCGGTCGCCAGCGCGGTCATCGAGGCCGCCCCGAGGAACCGTCTGTCGCGGGTGAGTCGTGCCATCGTGTGCTCCCAGCTTCATAGGTGGAAACGCTGCGGTGGCCCCTCCCCGCCGCACGGGCAGGGAGGGGTGGCCCCGGGCGGACGGACACACGTCGCCCGGGGAGTCGGAGATGTGGGGGATATGCGGGGGATCAGACCAACGGGCGGCGTACGACCGTCACTTCACGCGGGCCGAGGGTCAGCGAGCCGTACAGTACCTCACCGGCGAACGCGCCCAGGCCGACGGTGTCGTCCGTGCGGTTGACGAGGAACAGGAACTTCTCCTCGGCACCCTTGCGCACGGTCAACTCCACACGGCCCCGCGCCTGCTCGGGCAGTTCGCTCTCGACGCCGGCCGGCGCGAGCAGCTTCGGCAGCAGCGCCGTGAGCCCCTCGACACCGAGGCGCGTCGACACGTACGACGCCGAACCGCCGCCCGTGCTGCGGCGCGTGACGGCCGGGCGCCCGGACTGGTCGCCCGACGCGTAACGGGCGAGGACCTCGGTGGCGTCGTCGGCCAGGGAGACACGGTCCGTCCACAGGGTGCCGGTCGTGCCGTCGTCCAGCGCGACCGACTCGCCCGCCAGGAGGGGACCGAACTCCTCGATGCGGATGCCGAGGACGTCGCGCAGCGCGCCGGGGTAACCGCCCAGCCAGATGTGGTCGTTCTCGTCGACGACGGCCGAGAAGTACGTCGTCACCAGGTGGCCGCCCTGCTCGGCGTACCGGGTGAGCTCCTTGGCCAGCTCGGCCGACATCACGTGCAGGATCGGCGTGATCAGCACGTCGTAGCGGGAGAAGTCGGTGCGCTTGGTGATCAGGTCGGCGCGCACGCCGAGCGCGAGGAGCGCCGAGTACCAGTCCAGGCCCTCCTGGCGGTACTTGAGGAGCTCGGTGGGGTGCGAGTCCTGCTCGCTGGCCCACCACGAGTCCCAGTCGAAGACGATGCCGACCCGCGCGGACTCCCGGTCCGAACCGGCCACCGGCGCAAGCGCCTTGAGGGTCGCGCCGAGGTCGGCGACCGCACGGAACACCTCGCTGTCGCGGCCGGCGTGCGGGACCATCGCCGAGTGGTACTTCTCGGCGCCCGCCGCCGACTGCCGCCACTGGAAGTAGCAGACGGCGTCCGCGCCGTGCGCCACGTGCAGCAGCGCGTCACGCGCCAGCTCGCCGGGGCGCTTCGCGACGTTCACCGGCTGCCAGTTCACGGCGCTGGTGGAGTGCTCCATCAGGAACCACGGCTTGCCGCCCGCGATACCGCTCGTCAGGTTCGCGGAGAACGACAGCTCGTCGCGCGACTGCGGGCCGGGGTGGACGTAGTGGTCGTTGGAGACGAAGTCGATCTCCGCCGCCCAGTCCGCGTAGTCCATGCCCTTCGTCTCGCCCATCACCATGAAGTTCGTGGTGACGGGGACGTCCGGGGTGATCTCCTTCAGGATGTCGCGCTCGGCGCGCAGGTAGTCCTTGAGGACGTCGGAGGAGAACCGCTTGAAGTCGAGCTGCTGCGTCGGGTTCGGGTGCGAGGCCGCGAGGCGGGGCGGCAGGATCTGCGCCCAGTCGGTGTACCGCTGCGACCAGAACGCCGTGCCCCACGCGTGGTTGAGGGCCTCCAGCGTGCCGTAGCGGGCTTGCAGCCACAGCCGGAAGGCGCGCGCGGCGTCGTCCGAGAAGTCGTACACGTTGTGGCAGCCCAGCTCGTTCGAGACGTGCCAGGCGACCAGCGCCGGGTGGTTCCGGTAGCGGTCCGCCATCGCGCGCACCAGGCGCAGGGCGTGCTCGCGGAAGACCGGGGAGGTGGGCCGCCAGTGCTGGCGGGCGCCCGGCCACAGGGTCTCGCCGGTCTGCGTGACCGGGAGGATCTCCGGGTGGGCCGTCGTCAGCCACGGCGGCGGGGAGGCGGTCGCGGTCGCCAGGTCGACGCCTATGCCGCCGGCGTGCAGCAGGTCCATGACCTCGTCGAGCCAGCCGAAGTCCCAGGTGTCCGGACCGGGCTGGATACGCGCCCAGGAGAAGATCGCCACGGAGACGACGTTGACGCCCGCCTCCCGCATCAGGCGGATGTCCTCCTCCCACACCTCCCGGGGCCACTGCTCGGGGTTGTAGTCGGCGCCGTAGCCGAAGCGGGGGGTGGGGTCACCGTCCGCCCCGCGACCGGCGCGGGCGTGGAGGGTGGAGATCATGGCGGTCCTTCCCAAGGGTGGTGCACGGGGGCGGCGCGGCACAGGGCCGCGCCGCCCGGTCGTTCTGAGACTGCTCAGGCGAGAGAGAACTACTTCTCGACCGTGAAGCCCTGCTCGTTGCCGTACTTGATCGAGGCGTCCTGCCAGGCCTTCAGGCCCTGCGCCAGCGTCGTGGAGGACACGTACGCCTTGCCGACCGAGTCGTTGAAGATCGAGTTCGCGTAGGGCTGGAAGGGGAGGTACTTCCAGTCGCTCGCGACGTTCGCCGCGGACTCGGCGAAGATCTTGTTGGCCTCCTGGCCGCCGAAGTAGTCGAACTTCTTGGCCTGGAACGTCGGGTCGGCCAGCTCCGCCTTGGTGGCGGGGAAGGCGCCCTCGGAGACACGGGTGGCGACACCGGCACCGGAGTTCGCGTACTCGACGAACGCGTACGCCAGCTCCTTGTTCTTCGCCAGCGCCGGGACGGTCAGCGAGCTGCCGCCGTTCTCCGCGCTCGCCTTGTCGCCCTTGGCCCAGGCGGGCATGGCCGCGGCACGCCACTGGCCCTTCGCGCCGGGGACACCGGTGGCGAAGTTGGCCGGCATCCAGGCGCCGGTCGCGAGGGTGGCGATGCTGCCGTCGCCGAGGCCCTTGTACCAGTCGTCGGACCAGCCGGTGACCGGGGCGAGGAGCTTCTCGTTGATCAGCGTCTGCCAGACCGTCTCGAACTTCTTCGCGCCCGCGTCGTCGAAGTTGATGCCGACCTTGGTGCCGTCGACCTTGTACGGACGCGAACCGGCCTGCCACAGCATGGACGTCGTGAACCCGGCGTCACCCGTGTCGCTCGCGATGTACGCCTTCGGGTCGGCCTTGTGCAGCTTGCGGGCCGCGTCCAGGTACTCGTCCCACGTGGTCGGGACGGCGATCTTGTACTTGTCGAAGACCTGCTTGTTGTAGAACAGCGCCATCGGGCCGGAGTCCATCGGCAGACCCCAGACCTTGGAGCCGTCGCTGACGGCGTTCCACGGGCCCGGCGTGTACTTCGACGCGAGCTTGTCGGCGCCGAACTTCGACAGGTCGGTCAGACCCTTGGTGAGCGAGTACTGGCCGACGGCGAAGTACTCCACCTGGGCGACGTCCGGGACGCCCTTGCCGGCCGAGATCGCGTTCGACAGCGCCGTGTAGTGCTTGTCGCCGGACCGCTCGCCGACCAGGTTGACCTTGACCTTCGGGTACTTCTTCTGGAAGTCGGCGGCCACGGTCTTCAGCGTGGGCTCCCAGGCCCAGACCGTGATGTCGCCGCCCTTGTCCAGGGCCGTCTTCAGGTCCCCGGAGGAGACGGCCTTCTGCTCCGAGTCGCTGTCCGAGCTGCCACAGGCGGTGGCGCCGACGGCCAGGACGGAGACGAGGGCGACGCCGCGAAGGACACGGCTCGTTGTTCTGCGCATGGTGCTTCCACTTCTTCGTGGGTGGATCGGTGAGGGTGGGGGTGGTGCGTGTTGCGTGGGGTCTAGAGGGTCATTCCTTGACGCTCCCGGCCGACAGACCGGACTGCCAGTACTTCTGGAGGAGCAGGAAGACGGCGATCAGCGGCAGGATCGTCAGCAGCGAGCCGGTGATCACCAGGTTGAAGATCACGTCACCGCCGATCGTCTGCGCCTGAGCGCTCCAGGAACTGAGGCCCAGCGTGAGCGGGTACCAGTTCGGGTCCTTCAACATGATCAGGGGAAGGAAGTAGTTGTTCCACGTGGCGACCGTCGTGAACAGCAGGACAGTGACGATGCCGGGCGCCAGCAGAGGCAGCGAGACCTGGAAGAACGTCCGGATCTCCCCGGCGCCGTCCATGCGGGCCGCTTCCAGCAGCTCCGTCGGGATCGCCTCGGCGGCGAACACCCACATGAGGTAGAGGCCGAAGGGCGACACCAGCGACGGGATGATGACCGCCCACGGGGTGTCGGTCAGCCCCATTTTGCTGAACATGAGGAACGTCGGCACCGCGAGCGCCGTCCCCGGGACCGCGACCGCGCCGATGACGACGGCGAAGATGCCCTTCTTGCCGGGGAAGTCGAACTTCGCCAGCGCGTACCCGCCGAGCACCGCGAGCAGCGTCGCGCCGCCCGCGCCGAGGACGACGTACAGCAGGGTGTTCAGCAGCCAGCGGCCGAAGATGCCGTCGTGGTAGGTGAACGTGTCGCTGATGTTGCTCCACAGCGCGAAGCTCTTCGCGAACCACAGGCCGTTGGAGTCGGCCAGACCCTCCTGGGTCTTGGTGGAGGAGATGATCAGCCACACCAGCGGGGCGATGGTGTAGACGGCCATCAGCGCCATCAGGCCGGTCAGCAGCTTGCTGCGGCGCGGCTTGCCGGGGACGTACCCCTTGCGCGGGGTGCGCAGCTTCGGCGTGCTCCGCGTGGGAGCGGGGGTGGTGACAGAGGTGGTCATCGCTTGTCACGCTCCCTTGCGCATGCCGCGCAGCTGCACGACGTAGGCGACGATCATGGTGATGACACCCATGATGATCGCGACCGTCGCGGAGTAATTGTGCTGCTGGCCGTTGAAGGACAGCGAGTACGTGTAGAAGTTCGGCGTGTAGTCCGTCGTGATCGCGTTCTTCGCGAGCGGCTGGAGGATGCTCGGCTCGTTGAAGAGCTGGAAGCTGCCGATGACCGAGAAGATCGTCGCGATGACGATCGAACCCCGGATCGCGGGGATCTTGATCGACCGGATGACCTGCCACTGGCTCGCGCCGTCCAGCTCCGCCGCCTCGTACAGCGACGTCGGGACGACCCGCAGCGCCGAGTAGAAGATCAGCATGTTGTAGCCGACGAACTCCCAGGTCACGATGTTGCCGATGGAGGCCAGCACCAAGCCGGGGTCGAGCAGGTTCGGCAGGGTCACTCCGAACGCGTCGTTGATGTCACGGACCAGGCCGTACTTCGTGCCGTACATGAAGCCCCACATCAGGGTGGCGACCACCGCGGGGACCGCGTACGGCAGGAAGATCGTGATCCGGAAGAAGCTCTTGCCGTACAGCCGGCCGCTGTCGAGCGCGAGCGCCACCAGCAGCGCGATGCCGAGCATGATCGGCACCTGGACCAGCAGGAACAGGCCGACCCGGACCAGGGAGTCCCAGAACTGCGAGTCCTGGAGCGCCTGGGTGTAGTTGTCGAGGCCGACGAAGTGGTTCCCGCCGATGAGCTGGTCGCGGAAGAGGCTCAGGTAGATCGAGTACCCGATCGGCGCCAGGAAGACGAGAGCGAAGACCGCGACGAATGGGCCGATGAAACCCCAGCCGGTCCAGGACCGGCGGTCCTTCTTCGCCGGGGGCGGTGCCGGCCGCGGCTCGGCGGCCGGCGCTTGCAGCGTCTTCATGATCGATCCTCGCTCGTCCACTCATGGAACCCGCGGCGCCCCACGGTTCCCAGTGCGGCGTCGCTTTCGATGTTTACGCAAACATCAGCCAGCAAAAAAAGAGACCTGTGCTGTTATGTTTACGTAAACATCTGATGGCGGCATGTCTACACTCCTCCGATGACGCAGGTCAAGGGTCTCCGGGGGAGAGAGTGGCCGGCGTGGTGAAGGAAGAGGCCGGGGGTTGAAAATGGACACGACACACAGGCTCCCGGCACAGGGGTCCGGACCTGCCGGGAACAGAGGCAGGCGGACGAACGTGTCGATGGCCGACGTCGCCCGCGTGGCCGGCGTCTCCTCCCAGACCGTGTCCCGCGTCTCCAACGGGTACGAGGGTGTCACCGAGGAGACCCGCCGCCAAGTCCTCGACGCGATGCGGGAGTTGGGATACCGGCCGAACAGCGCCGCGCGCGCCCTCAAGCGCGGTGAGTTCCGCACGCTCGGCGTGATCACCTTCTCCCTGTCGTCCACCGGGAACGTCCGCACCCTGGAGGCGATCGCCAACTCGGCCGCCGCCGAGGGGTATGCGGTGACCCTCCTGCCGGTCGCCGTGCCGACCCAGGACGAGGTGCGCGGCGCCTTCACGCGCCTGGAGGAACTCGCGGTCGACGCGGTGATCGTGATCATGGAGGTGCACCTCCTGGACGCGGCGACGATCAACCTGCCGCCCTACGTCCAGGTGGTGGTCGCCGACTCCGACGCGGGGGAGCGGTACACGGTCGTCGACACCGACCAGGACGGGGGGACGCGGACCGCCGTCCAGCATCTGCTCGGGCTCGGGCACCACACGGTCTGGCATCTCGCCGGGCCCGAGGACTCCTTCGCGGCGCAGCGGCGCACGGACGCCTGGCGGGACACGCTCACGCAGGCGGGGCGGCCGGTGCCGCCGCTGGTCAGCGGGGACTGGTCGGCGGAGTCCGGCTACCGGGCGGGTCTGGAGATCGCCGAACGGGACGACTGCACGGCCGTGTTCGCGGCCAACGACCAGATGGCGCTCGGTCTGCTGCGGGCGCTGCACGAGCGCGGGCGGCGGGTGCCCGAGGACGTCAGCGTCATCGGGTTCGACGACATCCCGGAGGCGTCGTCGTTCCTGCCGCCGCTGACCACACTGCATCAGGACTTCGCCGAGGTGGGGCGGTTGTGTGTGCGGGCGGTGCTGCGGAAGATGCGGCACGACGGGCCCGCGCACGGCACGACGCTGGTGCCGACGCGGCTCGTGGTGCGGGAGAGCACTGCGCCGCCGCCGGTGCGCTGAAGGCGTCACAGAGGTGGATTCAGGCCATCGCGAATTCGCGCGATGGCCTCTTTTTCGTGCCCGGAACGCGGGTGCAAGAAGGGAGCAATACGACGATCATGCGGGGGAGTTGTGGTTGAATGGTGAAGAATCGGCCAGGTGACTCGTTTCAGTCGCCGTATTCAGCCGCAGACCCCTGTCCGAAAGTAGAGAGGCGTCGGCACCTTGACCGCCACCCTGTCCGAGTTCCACTACGGTCTCGTCACCCCCGTCGCCGCCTATGTGATGGCCTGCATCGGCTCGATGCTCGCCCTGCGCTGCACCACCCGGTCCCTGCGCCGGGCCGGCGGCGAACGCCGCTGGGGCTGGCTGGCCCTCGGCGCGATATCCCTCGGCTGCGGCATCTGGACCATGCACTTCATCGCGATGATCGGCTTCACCGTCGACGGGCAGCTGATGAACTACGACGTCGGCCAGACGATGTTCAGCCTGCTCGTCGCGATCGTCGTCGTCTCCGTCGGCGTCTTCCTCGTCGGCTACCGGGGCGCCGGAGTCGTCAACCTCGCCATCGCCGGCACCGTCACCGGGCTCGGGGTCGCCGCCATGCACTACATGGGCATGGGCGCGCTCCAGGTCGGCGGCGGACTGCGCTACGACACCGGCATCGTCGTCCTGTCCATCGTCATCGCCATCGTCGCCGCGACCGCCGCGCTCTGGGCCGCCGTCTCCATCAGCGCCGTGTGGGCCACGCTCGGCGCGAGCCTCGTCATGGGCGCCGCCGTCTCCGCCATGCACTACACCGGGATGTCGGCGGTCAGCGTCCACGCCGCGCACGGCACCCTCAGCGGGCAGTCCTCCGCCGGCCTCCTCTCCTTCATGCTGGCCATGCTCGCCGGGCCGCTGATCCTGCTGCTCATCGCCGGGGTCATCGTCATGTTCGACCCCGAGGTCGTCATGGGGCGCTCGGAGTGGGAGAAGGCGCAAGTGCCTTCGGCGGAACCGGCGCGGGAGGTGGGGGCGTTCGACTGGAAGTGAGGGGTGGGGAGGGGCCGGCGGGGGGTGTTCGTATCCTGGCCGGTCCCTCTTTTTTACGGCGGGGTGAGCCGGCCGACCCAGTTGTGCGCGCCGATCGCGCCGGGGCCGCGCACCTGGCAGAGGTGGACGGTGTAACGCTCCTGGAGCACAGCCAGGTTGAGGGTCTCGCCCGGTTCCGCCGCGAGCCGCTCGTGGACCGGCAGGCCCTGCTGGGTCTCTCCAGCACGGTCACGGCCCGGTCGGCCGACCGAACTCCGCCTGGTGTCGCGCCCTGCGGCGCGTGGGGGAGTGGTGAGTGGCTCGGCGATGCCCTTCACCGTGTTCCGCAGGGCGTCGGGCAAGACGTCCGTCGGCTCTCTTGACTCCCGTGTTTCCCGCGCACCACCATCGAAGGCGGCCGAACGAACCTCTGTCGAAGAGAAGGGGACGGCCCATCCCATGCGAACGAGACTCATCGCGAGCTGTCTGACCGTCGGCGCCGCACTCGGCGCGGTCCTGTGGCCCACGGCCGCCACCGCGGCCCAGGTGGTCTGCATCCCGGAGGCCCGGGTCTGCGCCGGGGTCGACGGCGACGCGGCCCAGGGCTACCAGTACGTGTTCGTGATCCAGCAACCGCCCTCCCCCCTGTCGCTCTCCTTCACCGTCAACGGCGCACCGGCGAGAGGCAGTACCGCGATCGTCACCCGGCCGAACCTGGTGCAAGGCTGGTTCAGCCCGTCCTCGGCGCTGGTCCAGGGAGACCGGGTCTGTATGACCGTCGCCCTCATCCCCGGCACCTACTGCGGCACGGCGCGCTGACCCCGCCTCACGCCTCCGCGAGCAGCGGATCGAACGGCGTCGTCCGCCGGTGCCCCGACATGAACGACAGGAAGTCCCGCACGAAGTCACCGCGCTCGTACGCCTCGCCGGCGCCGGACAGGTCACGGTGGAAGCCCTTGCGGAACAGCGCCCGGTACTCGTCCGCGTCGATCCTCCCGTCACCGTTCCTGTCCGTGGCGGCGAAGAGGACCTCGGCGACCTGGATGAGCGCGGGCCCGGCGAGCGCGGGAACGCCGGCCGCGTACTCCTCGCGGCTGATCCGGCCGTCGCCGTCGGTGTCCAGGGCGGACTGGAGTTCGCGCCACCAGTCGGCGAACGCGGTGTAGAGGCGGGCCTCCCGGGGTTCGTCCAGATCGAGGCGGGAGGAGAGTTCGCGGGCCATCGCGGCCAGGTCGGGCCAGGTGATCCGGCCGTCACCGGTCTGGTCGAGGACCGCGTCGAAGAACTCCCCGGCGTCGACCGAGGTTTCCGGCGCCCAGGCAGGCTCGGCGGGCAGGGGAGTGACCAGCCGGACGAAGGCGCCCGCCCGCTTCACCGTGTCCCGCACCGCCCTGATCCGGGGATCGTCGCCGTCCGGCGAAGCCGACAGCAGCGCCACCACCTTGTCCGCCTCGATCCAGCCCTCCGGCAGGAACCGCGCGAGACCGGCGGCGAAGTAGGTGCTCTGCAACAGCGCCCCCGCCCCGGGCACCTCGGCCAGCCCCGCCCGCCGACGGAACGCCTCCGGCAGCGACGCGACCGTCACCGCGCCGATCACGGGCCCCGCGACCGTCCGGCCCGCCGCCCACAGCGTCGGCACACCCCGCAGCAGCGGCGGCGCCGGAACGTGGTCGAACAGCCGGTACAGGATGATCCGCACCGCCTCGGTGTTCTCCAGCTCCTCGGCCACGACCCGCTCGTAGTACGGCCAGAACTCCCGCACCGTCCCCGGCAGCCGCGTCCGTTCACCGTCCAGCGCGCCCAGGAACGCCCGGTACTCCGCGTACACCCGGTCCATCTCCGCCGGGTCCAGCGGCTGGCCGCTCAGCCGGCACATCGTGACCGTGCTCTCGAACAGGGTGGCCACCACCCACGCCCGGACCTCCGGGTCCAGCGCGTCGTACGGCCGCCCGTCCCCGCCTCCGTCGCCGCTGAGCCGCGCGTGCAGCCGGTTGAGGCGGGCCGCCTCCCGCGCGCGGACCTCGTCGTCGGCGCCGAACATGCGGCGCAGGCTGCGGTAGGTGTTCCACAGACGGCGCCACGGATGCGCCACGAACGTCGAGTTGTCCAGCAGTGCCGCGCCGACCTGCGGATGCGCGGCCTCCAGGACGAGCGCCCGGACCAGGGCCAGCGCCCACCGGGGGTCGTCCACGAACGTGTCGAACTTCGAACCCGGGCCGAACAAGGGGACTTCGGCGGTGGCGGTGTCGGTCACGGGCGGGACTCTCCGATCGGCTGCGGGGACGGGGCCGGGGGCTGTACGACGCCGCCGTAACGGCGGTCCCGGTGCCGGTAGGCGTGCAGGCACTCCAGGAAGTGCGGGGCGCGGAAGTCGGGCCACAGGACGGGCGGGAACGTCCACTCCGCGTAGGCGACCTGCCAGAGCATGAAGTTCGAGATGCGCTGCTCACCGGAGGTACGGATGGCGAGGTCCACGTCCGGCGTGTCCGGGAACGGCAGATGCGCGGCGAAAGTCTCCTCGTCCACCGCGTCGGCCGCGATCCCGTCGCGGATCAGCGACCTCGCCGCCTCCACGATGTCCCGCCGCCCGCCGTGGTCGAACGCGACCGTCAGCGTCATGCCCCGGTTCGCCTCCGTGAGCGTCATCAGGTCGGCGAAGTCCCGCGCGAGCCCGGCCGGGATCCGGGGATCGCTCACCCCGAGGAACCGGCAGCGGATGCCCCGCGCGTGCAGCAGCGGCGCGTGCTTGCGGACCACCCCGCGCACCAGCCGCATCAGGTAGTCCACCTCGGGGCCGGGCCGCCGCCAGTTCTCCGTGGAGAACGCGTACAGGCTCAGCCACTGGACACCCGCCTTGCGCGCGGCCTCGATGACGTCGATCACCGTCGCCTCCGCGGCCCGGTGCCCCGACGTCCGGGGCAGCGCCCTGCGCGCCGCCCACCTGCCGTTGCCGTCCATCACACAGGCCACATGCCGAGGCACTTCCCCCGGCGCCACCGCGCCCCGCTCACTCCCCGCCGACACCCGTGTCCCCACCATCCCGCAAGCCCCTCCCGCCCTCGAAACCCACCCCCAGCCTGCCTCCCCCTTCCACCGAACGGTCGAACACGTCCCCCGATTCACCCGAAAGAGATCACCGGCCGTACGACTCGGCCAGACGCGCGCCTGTTTCGGCCACCCTCGCGTTTTCCTCGGCCGGTGAGACCGGTGGCCGTGAAGTCCCGGAGGAGGGCGGAATTTCCTCGCCGTGCGCCAACGGGCAACGCCGGCCCGGGACATGGGACACCGCCCGATAAGGTCGGTGCATGGTGAACACATTCTTCGCGCCGGGGCAGGTCATCGTCCGGCGCGAGATCCTGGACGGCCGTGAGTGGCTGGTCCACCCGGTGCGAGTGGTGGCGCACGACGCCGACGGACTCGCCGTCTTCACGGCTCAGGGCACCCCCCTCACCTTCGGGCAGGGCGACTTCTCCCTCGGCCTCCACCCCTGGCTCGCCCTCGGCGACACCTGGCTCTCCGAGGGCGTCCTCCAACTGGTGCGCCCCGGCGACGGGTACTCGGTGTGGAGCCGGCCCGCGGGCGGCTGGTACGTCAATTTCCAGCGCCCCATGCGCCTGACCCCCGACGGCTTCGACACTCTCGACCAGGAACTGGACCTCCTGATCCCGCCGGCCCCCGAGGTCCCGCCCTACATCTGGAAGGACGAGGACGAGTTCGCCCACCGCGCCGCCACCGGCGGATTCGAGCCCGGCGAGGACGAGTCGGTACGGGAGACGGCGGCCGGTGTCGTCGCCCTGATCGAGAGCGGTGACCACTGGTGGGCCAAGTGGAGCGGCTGGCGGGCACCGGACGGCTGGACCGTTCCGGCGCGGGTCGCTCTGACGTAGGGCCGGCCGGGGCGCGAGGTCGGACCGGCTCCCGTACCCCTCAAGCCACCCCGAGGAACCGCAACACCGCCAGCACCCGGCGATGATCGGTGTCCGCGCGCGGCAGATCCAGCTTGGCGAGGATGTTGTTGATGTGTTTGGCCACCGCGCTCTCGCTGACGACCAACTGTGCGGCGATCCCCGCGTTGGAGCGTCCGCCGGCCATCAGTTCCAGGACCTCCCGTTCGCGGGGGGTGAGGCGGTCCAGGGGGTCGCTGTGGCGGCGGATCAGGAGTTGGGAGACCACTTGGGGGTCCAGGGCGGTGCCCCCGGCGGCCACCCGGCGCACGGACTCGGCGAACTCCTCGACGTCCGCGACGCGTTGCTTGAGGAGGTAGCCGATGCCGGTCGTGTGCGCGGCGAGCAGGTCGGCCGCGTACCGCTCCTCCACGTACTGGGAGAGCAGCAGGACCCCGGTGTCCGGCCACTGGCGTTTGATCACCAGCGCCGCCCGCACCCCCTCGTCGGTGAACCCGGGCGGCATCCGCACGTCCACCACGGCGAGTTCGGGCCGGTGCTTCTCGACCGCCGCCAACAGCTCCTGCGCGTCGCCGAGTTCGGCGGCCACCTCGAACCCGGACATCTCCAGGACCTTGACGACCCCGATCCGCAGCAGCACCGAGTCCTCGGCGATCACGGCACGCATGGCAACTCCACAGTCAGCACGGTCGGCCCCCCGACGGGGCTGTCGAGGGACAGCCTGCCATCCACCGAGGCCACCCGGCCCGCCAGCCCCGTCAGCCCGGACCCGGCACCGATCCGCGCCCCGCCGACACCGTCGTCACTGACCACGACCAGCAGCGTCGGCCCGAACCGCTCCACGTTCACCTCGACCCCCGAGGCCTCCGCGTGCTTCACGACGTTCGTCAGCGCCTCCGACACCACGAAGTAGGCGACGGACTCGGTCGTCGCGGACGGTCGTGACGCCAGATCGACCCGCACCCGTACGGGGATCGGCACCCGTGCCGCGAGCCCGGACAGCGCGGCGTCCAGCCCCCGGTCCTCCAGCACGGCCGGATGCAACCCCCGCACCAGCGCGCCGAGTTCCTCGATCGCCTCCTTCGACTCCCGGTGCGCCTCGTCCAGCACCTGCCGCACGTCCGGCGGCAGATCGGTGAGGGTCGCCTTCGCGATCCCCAGGTTCACGGCGAGCGACACCAGCCGCTGCTGGGCCCCGTCGTGCAGATCCCGCTCGATGCGCCGCCGCTCGGCGTCGACGGCGTCCACCAGCTCCGCCCGGCTCTCGGCGAGCGCGCTCACCCGGTGGGCCAGCGCCTGTGCCCGGCTCGGACCTAGGAGCGACTCGGCGGCCCGACCGTCCAGCCGGGCCAGCGCCCCCGACAGCCACGCCGTGCCGTACAGCAGGGCGATCCCGGCAGCGGTGACGTAGGCGCCCTGCACCGAATAGCCGGCCTGCGTGATGCGCCAGTCGGCGGGCACGGCCCAGATCCACACGTAGAACGAGACCGCCCCGGCGGCCACGGGCCACATCAGCAGGGTCAGAGCCGCGGCGAGCGCCATGAGGGGACCGGCCGCCAGGTGGTACTTGAGCGGTCGCCGCGAGCGGTCCCGCAGGGGCGGGATCTCCACCCCGAGCCGCTCCCGCAGCCGCGCCCGCTGCAACCGGGTCAGCACCGGCGCGGCCGACACCACCGCCGCGAGCGGCACGAGGACCGCGACGAGGACCGCCCACAGCGCCGACGCGTCGAAGAAGATCCACGGCAGGCCCAGGACCAGCATGACGCCGAGCTGGATGAGGAGCCCCGTGAGGTGGAAGGCGACCGGGCGGGCGGCGCGGCGCAACGGGTTCAGCGCGGCCCGGAGCGGACGAGTGGTGAGGTGCATGTGCGTCACCGTAGAGCGCGGGACGGGTGCCGGGCCATGAAGGGGGTACCCGTCTCAGGGGTGGCACTGGTACCACCCCTGACCAGGCGCTTTCCGGACGTCAGGGGGTCGCGGAGCCGTGCCCGGCGGCGGGCTCCAGGAACCGCAGCAGCACCTCCGCCTCGTCCCGCAGCCGCCCGGCGTGCGCCGTCCCCTCCACCTGCTCCGCCGCCCGCAGCCGCTCCTCGACCTCGGCCCGCACGATCCGTACGACGTCCTCCTCCTCCCCGAGCACCCTCCGCTCGGCCTCCGTCGCCCCGGCCCCCACCGGCACCTGCTCGATCGCCTGCCCCCGCAGCGCCGACGCGTCCACCGGCACCGCCTCCGCGTTGTCGAGCGCGGCCAGGGTGGCCCGCAGCGCACTCACGGCGGTCTTCTCACGGGCCCGCATCGCCTCGGGCAGGGCACGGCGCAACTGATCACGTAGGGACATGCCGGGACCCTACGAGCCCGCCGCCCGGCTGCTCAACCCGATTGTCAGTGGCGGTCGCTAAGGTCGACGGCACCTTGAACCGACGAGGAGCACGGTCCATGAGATCTCCGGCGGACCTGGACACCGTCCAGTGGCACACCCTGACCCACGCGTACGGCACCGCCGAGGACGTTCCCGGGCTGATCAGGGCGCTGTACGAGGGCGACGAACCGGCGGACGAGGCGATCTACGAGCTGTACGGCAATATCCACCACCAGGGCTCGGTGTACGAGGCGTCCGCGCCGGCCGTCCCCTTCCTGGCCCACGCCGCGAGGCACGCCGAGGGCAAGGCCGCGGACCTCCTCATGCTGCTGGCCGTCCTCGCCGACCACGACGAGGAGGACCTCGCCTCCAAACACTGGGCGGGCAGCGAGACCGCCGGGATCTGCGCCGAGCTGTGCCGGGTGCTCCCGGACCTCCTGCCGTGCCTCGAAGACACCGACGTCTCGGTGCGGCGGGCCGCGCTGCGGGCGGTCGCGGTGGTCGCCGGCCTGCTCCCGGCCGGCCTGCGCGAACAGGCGGAGAACCGGCTCGACGCGCTGTACGCGGGTGACCCGGAGCCAGTGGTGCGGGCGGACGCGCTCACCGCGCTGGCCCGCTTCGGCCGCGCACCGGAGGGGCTCGACGACCCCGCTGCCGAGGTGCGGCTCGCATCGGCCGTGCTGCACGCCGAGCGCTCCGGGGCGCCGTACGAGGCCGGGCTGGTGGAGGTGTTCGCCGCGATACCGCCCGCGTCGAGGGACGGCTTCCCGTGGTCGGACGGTGTCGGGCAGCACCAGCGGATCACCGAGCTGCTCGGCAAGGACCCGGTCGCCGCACTGACGATCGCCGCCCGCTGGATCGAGGCGGGGGACGACAGCACCCACGGCTCCTGGCTGGCCGAGGAGATCGCCGAGACCTGGCGCGACCGCGAACCCGAGGTTCTCACCCTCCTGTTGGCCGCCCTGCCCCACCACGCGGCCGACCCGACGGCCCGGCTCCGAGCGATCGCCCACTGGAGCGACCGCCTGCCGAAACGGCCGGCTGCGGGGACGCACTCGGGCGGGCCGGGCCGCGAGAACACCCCACACGCCCGCCTCCTCACCGCCCTCCGCGCCACCCTCCACCACCACGCCACCACCGAGGGCGACGCCGCCGCCCCAGCCCTCCTCGCCCTCGTCCGCACCGGCGACCCCCGAGCCCTCGCCCTGATCGCCGACCACCCCACCCCCGCCCTCCTGGAAGCCGCCGCCCACCACTTCCCCGAGGCCGCCAACCGCCTCGTCCCCCTGATCCGGCGTGAACTCGCCGCAGGAGCCACGGGTAACGCGGCGATCACCCTCGTCGGCGCCCTGGCCCCCTTCGGTGACGCCGCCCGCGCCGCCCACCCCGAACTCCTGGACTGCCTGGCAACCGGCCGCGCAGCCATCGTCGCCGCCCGCATGCTCGGCCACCTCGGCATACGCACCCCCGAGACGACCGCCCTCCTGAGGGAAGCGATGGACAGCCCCGACTCCTCCCTGAGCGTCTCGGCAGCCGTCGCCCACCACCAGCTCACCGACAACCCTGGCCCGACTCTCGACGCCGTCAGATCCCGCCTCCTCGGCGACGGCCGCACCCACTGGTACCTCCGCAGCCTGCGCCCCCTGGGCAGCGTCGCGGCCCCGCTGCTCCCCGTCGTCGAGCCCCTCCTGGACTCGAAGGACGACTGGACGCGGCTCGCGGCGGCCGAGGTGCACCACTGGATCACCGGTGCCCCCGACCGCGCCGTGCCGGTCCTCGCCGCACTCGTCGGCCCCACCCCGGTCGGCCTCGACGCGCTGCGGACCCTGACGGCCCTCGGCCACTGCCCCGAGGACCTTCGCCCCACCCTCCGAGGCATCTCCTTCTCCCCGCTCCGCCTCCTCACCGACCACCCCCACTCCGGACAGGGTCACGCCGACGACGAACTCCGCACCCTGGCCCGCACCCTGCTCACCGCCGGCCCGACATGACATGCTCCCTCACGTCCCGAAGAAGTCCGCGAGCCCCCGCGCCGAGTGTGTCGCGACGCTCACGTTGCCCGCGCCCACCACCAGCACGAGGAGCGTCATGAGGACCCCGAGCCCGCCGAACAGGCCGAGCAGGCGCCGCGCGCGGTGGTCCGTCGTCCGTGCGAAGTGCCTCCACAGCACGACGCTCACGACGGCGAACGCGACGGCCAGCACCCCGGCGAGCACCGCCATGGTCACGTGGTAGCGGACGTTGTCGTCGATCATCTCCGCGAGCGCCGGCGGAGCGCTGTCGGGGCGGCCCAGTTCCGTCCGTACCTGGTCCAAGGTGTTTCCGTATGTCCCGGATCCGGAATGTGTCCCGGTCGGCAGCATCGTCAGGACCGATGTGAACGGCGCCACCGCGCCCTGCACGTTCGCCACCACGACCAGCAGTGAGAGCAGCCCGGCCCCGCTGACGGCACTCCCCGCCACGGCGAGCCCCGCCCGCCGGGCCCCCTCGCTTCTGAGGAACGCCCGCCACACCGCCGTCCCGAGCGCCACCAGCACGGCCAGCAGTACAGCGGAGATCGCCGCCTTGGCCACATGGAACCGGAACCAGTAGTCGACGACGCTCCCCAGTTGCGGCGAGTAGTCCGCCTGTCCGGCGGCCCAGTAGCGGACGAACCCGTCCTTGACGACCCCGACGAGCGTCCCCTGATCCCCGAACCGGCCCTGTGACCCGTCGGCCGCCAGCAGATGAGGCCCGAGAGCGACGGCGGGGACGAGCAGCGCGGCGAGCGGCACCAGCACACGGGCACGCGGCCGGCCGGTCGGCGGGGGGACGATGGAGGTACTGGACACGGCACTTCCCGGGGTCGGAGCGGAGCGACCTCTCAACCTTCCCGTACCCGGGCCCACTTGCCCACTGGGGAACGCCACCGGACCGGAGGAGGGGTTACCCCCACCCTCACCATCCCGGCCGCACGCTCACACCGCCGTCCACCGGAAGGTCCGCCCCCGTGATCCAGGACGCCGCGTCGGACGCGAGGAACACGCAGGCCGCGCCGACGTCCTCGGGGCGGCCGAGCCGCCCGAGGGGAGCGGAGGCGTGCCAGCGGGCGACGCCCTCGGGCCAGTCGTCGGCGAGGCCGGGGCGGTCGACGAGACCGGGGGAGACGGTGTTGACGCGGATGCCGAGGGGCCCGTACTCCAGGGCGGCGGCGCGGGCGTGCGCGACGAGGGCGGCCTTGGAGACGCTGTAGTGGGCGTGCCCCGGGGCGGGGCGGGCGCCCTCGACGGAGGCGATGTGGACGACGCTGCCGCCACCCCGGCCCGCCATGGCCCTCACCGCCTCCTGGGTACAGACGAACGCGCTGGTGACGTTGGCGTCCTGCGTCTCCCGCCAGTCGGACACGGTCAGCGCCGAGAGCTCCTTCACCGGCTGCACCCCCGCGTTGTTCACCAGCACGTCCAGCCGTCCCCGCCACCGCACCGCTTCCCGGACCACCCGCCGGCACTCCTCCTCCCGCGTCAGATCCCCGCTCACCACCACCGCCTCCCCGACCTCCCGCGCCAACTCCGCGGCCCGCGTGACCTCTTGACGGCAGTGGACGACGACCCCGGCCCCCGCGCGGGAGAGCTGACGGACGATCCCCTGCCCGATCCCCCCACCGCCCCCGGTGACCAGGGCGACACGGCCGGACAGCGGACCCGGGACGGTGCTCACGAAGCTCTCTCCCTCTCGACGACCGTCGACGACCCTCGACGACGTGAGCCAACTATGACTCCGGATAGAACTGCGCGTACCACTTCCGCAGCGCCCGGATCCCCTTCTCGTGCGGCAGCAGCACCGGCTTCGCGAGATGCACCTTGTGATCCCAGATCAGCAGCTCCTCCCGCACCTCCCCGAGCGCCTGCGACCGGAACACCAGCTTCAGCAGCGGCGTCAGGAACGGCGCCCGGGGCGGCTTGCGCAGGTAGTACAGCATCCGCAGCTCACTCGTCCGGTCGTCCACCGGCGTGCTCAGCGCGATCGCCGTGAGCGACAGCACCGGCCCCTGCGTCCGGACGACCATGACGCCCGGCCCGTACATGAACGCGTCGAAGGTGTTGTCGATGTCCCGGCCCAGCACCCGCCGCCCGATCCGCCCGCGTGCCTCCGCGAACGGCCCGTCCTCCCGCCACTCCTGGGCCAGCGGCTCCGGCTGCCCGTGGATGAAGTGGAAGTGCGACTCGTCGACGATGTTCTCCCGCATCTCCTGCACGTGCACCCGCGCCCGGCAGGTGTCGTCGATCGGCGCCGCGTACCCCCGGTCGCCGGTCTCGGGGATCTCCGGCACCTCCCACTGAGGCTCCCCAGGGCCCACGTACACGAACACCAGCCCGCTGTGCTCGCGCACCGGGAACCCGCCCAGCGCCACCTTCGGCACCCGGGGTGCGAACGGCGCCTTCACGCACCGGCCGTCCGCCCCGAACCGCCACCCGTGGAACGGGCATTCGACCGCCCCGTCGACGACCTTCCCGCCCGCCCCCAGATGTGCCCCGTAGTGCGGACAGTGCGCGTCCAGCACCGCGGCCCGCCCGTCCTCCCCGCGGAACGCCACCAGCGCCCGCCCGAAGTAGTGCAGGCTCACCACCTGCCCCGCCTTCAACTGCCCGCCGCGCGCCACCGCGTACCACCCGTACGGCACGCTCGGCATCGGATACGCGTCCGCTCGCCCGTCCCGGGGGAGCCGCATCAGGTCGTCATGTCCATGCCGTGATCGCATGCGGAGATGGTAGCGACCCTGCTCCTTTCAACTACCCCTTGCCGCAAGGAAGTTGACGCAAAACCATGGCTCGGGGGCAGAAGCGCGGGGAAAGTTGACCGGAGCATCACGCTTCACGGCCGCAACCGCCCCACCGGGAGGCCCACGTGTACCGTCAAGTGCTCGACCCGCTGGCCGGATCGTTGTACTGGTCCGCCGTCCTCGCCGCGACACCCCTGCTGACCCTCTTCGCGCTGCTCGGCTTCCTCCGGGTCCGCGCCCACTTCGCGGCCCTCGCGGCCCTCGCCCTCGCGCTGCTCGTGGCGGTGACGGTGTGGGGGATGCCTGCCGGGCAGGCCCTGTCCGGCGCGGCCGAGGGCGCCTTCTACGGACTGTTCCCCGTGCTGTGGATCCTCGTCAACGCCCTGTGGATCTACCGGATGACGGAGGTCACCGGCTGGTTCGCGGTCCTGCGAAGGTCCTTCCGCGCGGTCTCCGCCGACCAGCGCGTCCAGGGCATCCTGATCGCGTTCTGCTTCGGCGCGCTCATCGAGGCCCTGGCCGGCTTCGGCGCCCCCGTCGCCATCACCGCCGTGCTGCTGGCCGCCGTCGGCGTCGTCCCGCTCAAGGCGGCCACGGTCGCGCTGGTCGCCAACACCGCGCCGGTCGCGTTCGGCAGCATGGCCGTGCCGCTCACCACGCTCGCCGGGGTCACCGGGCTGCCGCTGGACGACCTCGGCGCGATGGCGGGCCGGCAGACGCCGCTGATCGCCGCGTTCGTCCCGCTCGTCCTCGTGTTCCTCCTCGACGGGCGCCGGGGTGTGCGCGAGACGTGGCCCGTCGCGGTGGTCGCCGGGGTCAGCTTCGGGGCCGCCCAGTTCGCCGCCGCGAACTACATCAGCGTCGAGGTCACCGACATCGTCGCGGGTGTCGTCGCACTGGTGTCGGTCCTCGGGTTCCTGCGGGTGTGGCACCCGGCGCTGGTCACCGTCGGCGGCGGGATCGACACGTACGAGGAGCCGGACCCCGGCGCCGAACCACCCCCCGAGGGCAGCGCCCTCATGGCCTTCGCCCCCTATCTGATCATCGTCGCCCTCTTCGCCCTCACCCAGCTCGGCCCCGTCAAGGACTGGCTCGCCGTGCACGGCGTCGCCACCTTCTCCTGGCCCGGCCTCGACGTGCGGACGGCCGCCGGACAGCAGGCCGGGGCCGTCACCTTCAAACTCGAACACCTCAAGGCCGCCGGGACGATCCTCCTGCTCGCCGGACTCCTGACGGCGGCCCTGTACCGTCTGCGCCCCGCCCCCGCGCTCAAGGCGTACGGCGCGACGCTGCGCCGACTGCGCCGGACCGTCGTCACCGTCACCTCCGTCCTCGCCCTGGCCTGGGTGATGAACCTCTCCGGGCAGACCGTGACCCTCGGCACGGCCCTCGCCCAGACCGGCACCGCGTTCGCGTTCTTCTCGCCGGTCGTCGGCTGGCTCGGCGTCGCGGTCACCGGGTCCGACACCTCCTCCAACTCCGTCTTCGGCGTCCTCCAGGTCACCGCCGCCCACGAGACCGGCCTCGATCCCGTCCTCCTCGCCGCCGCCAACTCCACCGGCGGCGTCCTCGGGAAGATGCTCTCCCCGCAGAACCTCGCCGTCGCCGCCGCGGCCATCGGCATGACCGGCAGCGAGAGCGTCATCTTCCGCAAGGTCCTCGGCTGGAGCCTCGGTCTCCTCCTCGGGTTCGCGGTGCTCGTCTACCTCCAGTCGACGCCGGTCCTGGGGTGGATGACGGTCTGAGGGGCGGGACATCAGCGTTCCGTCAAGGTCCCGTCCGGGCGGGCCGTCCGAGCGGGGGAGCGGGCATAACGTCGACGACGAGCCCCGGTCCCGCCTCCCCGCGACCGGGGCACCCCACACGGAGGCCACCCATGAACGAAACCCCGCACGGCGACGACCCCGAACCCTGCGATCCCTCCCCGGCCGGACCCCTGTACGTCCCCGTCCGGCCGCGCCCCTCGGGCTGCGCGGCCCGCCTCTTCCGCACCCCGCTCGGCACCCGCACAGCCGTCGCCTTCACCTCCGCCGACCGGCTCGCGGCGACCCTCGGCACG
>NZ_JBTYMC010000015.1:0-49616 GCF_054880855.1 Streptomyces sp. S6
CGGCGCCCGGCGGGGGCGTGAGCGGGCGGCCGTCGGACGGGGCCGGGCGGCTGGTGCCCGGTACCCAGGCGGCACCGTTCCAGTACCGGACGTATCCGGGGATGGACGGGTCCGGGTAGTAGCCCTCGCGGGGCCTGTCGTCGCCGGGGGCCGGGGTGGGGGCGCTCATGTCCGTCGTCCCGCTATCTGCTCGGAGGTGGGCTGGGGGCCGTCCAACCATCTTCCTGGACGGGTCGTCCGCGAAGACGGATGGGGGCGTCCACATCTACCAGACCCGCGCGCGGCCCAGTACCAGTCCGTCCGTACCGGTCCCATTCCGGCCGGGGTCGCGCAGCGTCTTCACCCGTTCGGAAAAAACTTCTCCGAACCCGCGTAATGCTCCGCCGGGAAGCCGCTCTCTCCTCGCGCGGGCCCACTCCGGGGCCGCACAGAGAGGAGTACGGACATGCACCCCACCGTGGTCGAGCGGGAGCTGGAACTCAAGCTGATCCTGTCGCCGGAGCGCAGCATCCCGGTACCGGCGCGGCTGAGCTACCGCTCGGACGACCCCTTCGCGATCCACGTCACCTTCCACATCAACTCCACCCAGCCGGTCAACTGGACCTTCGCCCGCGAGCTGCTGGTGGAGGGCGTCTTCCGGCCGTGCGGCCACGGGGACGTCCGGGTCTGGCCGACGAAGGTGGACGGCCGCAGCGTCGTCCTGATGGCGCTCAGCTCCCCCGACGGCGACGCCCTCCTCGAAGCGCCCGCCGCCCAGATCTCCGCCTGGCTGGAGCGCACCCTGCGGGTGGTCCCGCCGGGCTCTGAGGGCGAGCGGCTCGGCCTCGACGACGGCCTCGCCGAGCTGCTCGCCGTCACTCCGGCCGACGACCTGTGGCTGCGCGACCCGTGGCCGTCGGACGAGTCGAAGGACGGCGAGTGAGCGGAGGTACTACGGGTTGTACGGGATGTTCCGGGGCGGCCGGAGGTACTACGGGTATGACAGGGTCCCGCAGGTACTACGGGTACTACGGGTACTACGGGGTCCGGCAGGTACTACGGGTACGACGGGGACGACGACGTCCCGCAGGCCCCTACGGGTACTACGGGTACCGCCGCACCCCCGGGTACCCCCTCCCCGCCGCCCCCTCAGAACAGCTTGCCCGGGTTCAGGATGCCCAGCGGATCGAAGACCTCCTTGATCCGCCGCTGCATCTCCAGTCCTACGGGTCCCAGTTCCCGGGCCAGCCACTCCTTCTTCAGCACGCCCACCCCGTGCTCCCCGGTGATCGTCCCCCCGAGCTCCAGGCCGAGGGCCATGATCGCGTCGAAGGACTCACGGGCACGCCGGGACTCGTCGGGGTCGCCCGCGTCGAAGCAGACGGTGGGGTGGGTGTTGCCGTCGCCGGCGTGGGCGCAGACGCCGATGGTGAGCTTGTGCTCCTCGGCGATCCGCTCGACCCCTTCGAGCATGTCGCCGAGTCGGGAGCGCGGCACGCAGACGTCGTCGATCATCGTCGTGCCCTTGACGGCCTCCAGCGCGTTGAGCGACAACCGGCGTGCCTGGAGGAGGAGTTCGGACTCGGCGGCGTCGTCGGCGGGGACGACCTGGGTGGCCCCGGCGGCCTCGCAGAGCGCGCCCACGGCGGCGAGGTCGGCGACGGGGTCGGCGGTGTCGAAGGCGCACAGCAGCAGCGCCTCGGTGGTCTCCGGCAGGCCCATGTGGGCGAGGTCGTTGACGGCTTTGACGGTCGTACGGTCCATCAGTTCGAGGAGGGAGGGCAGGTGCCCGGCCTCCATGATCGCGCAGACGGCGTCGCAGGCGGCCCGCGCGGAGCCGAACTCGGCGGCGAGCACGAGCTGCTGCGGCGGCTGGGGTTTCAGCGCGAGGGTGGCGCCCACCACGATCCCGAGCGACCCCTCGGACCCGACGAACAGCCGCGTCAGGTCGTACCCCGCCACCCCCTTGGCGGTACGCCGTCCGGTGGACATCAGACGGCCGTCCGCGAGGACGACGTCGAGGCCGAGGACGTACTCTGCGGTGACCCCGTACTTCACGCAGCACAGGCCGCCGGAGGCCGTGCCGATGTTGCCGCCGATCGTGCACATCTCCCAGCTGGAGGGGTCCGGCGGGTAGTAGAGGCCGTGTTCGTTCACGGCGCGGGAGAGAGTCGCGTTGATGACGCCGGGTTCGACGACGGCGATGCGGTCGACCGGGTCGATCTCCAGGATGCGGTCCATCTTGACGAGGGAGAGCACCACGCAGCCCTCGGAGGCGTTGGCTCCGCCGGAGAGTCCGGTTCTGGCCCCCTGGGGTACTACGGGTACCCCCAGCTCGGTCGCGACCCGCATGACGTGCTGGACCTGTTCGACGGTCCGGGGCAAGGCGACGGCCGTCGGAGTGCCTGCCGGACAGAAGCTGGCCATGTCGTTGGCGTAGGAGATCGTGACGTCGGGGTCGGTGAGGAGCGCTTCGGCCGGGAGGCCGTCGCGGAGTCGGGCGAGGAGACCTTCGGAACGGCTCATGATCACAGCGTCGCACCCGGGGCCATCGGTGTGAACCCCGCCGCACAGGCCATCGGGTGACGTGATGTGTTCGTCGTATGGACGCACAGTAAGCGCATGCACAACCCTCGCGTCGCGGAAAACGTTGCGGAGAACCCCGTACCCCCCGTACCCCCTGCACCTCCCGCACCTCCCGTACTCCCCGAGCACGACCAGCAGCCCCCCTACCTCGGAGCCACCACTCCCAGCCGTCTCCGCCCCCGCCTCCTCAAGGCCCTCGCCGCCGGCCTGGCCCTCACCGGCGGAGTCCTCCTCTTCCTCCCAGGCGAGTCCGCGAAGGTCCACCGTGCCCCCGCCCCGGCCCCCGGCGCCCAGGCGCACGCGGCCGTGACGGCCGGGACGCCCGCCGCCCTCCCCGACCTGACGGCGCTCATCGGCGAGCGGGAGGCGTTCGTGCGACGGCACCCGCAGGACGCCCCCGCGTGGGCGGTGCTGGGGGCCGCGTACATCGAGCGGGGACGGCGGACGGGCGACGCGACCGTCTACTACCCGAAGGCCGAACACGCCCTGCGCACCTCCCTGCACGCGGCGCGCACAGCGGACGCCCTCACCGGACTCGCCCAACTCGCGGCGGCCCGACGGGACTTCCGGGGAGCGAAGGAATGGGGCGAGGCCGCGGTGCGGGCGGCGCCGAAGCGCTGGCCGGCGTACGGCCCGCTGATCGACGCCTACACGGGGCTCGGCGACTACAAGAAGGCCCGCGCCACCCTGGAGAAGCTGATGGAGCTGCACTCCGGTCCGGCCGTGCACGCGAAGGCGTCGGCGGTGTACCGGGACCGCGGCTGGCGCGAGGACGCGGCGGCCGTGCTGTACGACGCGTCGGCGAACGCCGACTCCCCCGCCGAACAGGCGGCGTTGCTGGAGCAGGCCGGTCAACTCGCCTGGGAGCGCGGCGATCTCCCGGAGGCGCTGCGCCACTTCCAGGAGGCTGTCCGCCTCGACCCCGACCAGCGTGCGGCGCAGGCCGGCCAGGGCAGGACGCTGGCCGCGCTGGGCCGCACCACCGAGGCGCCGGCCGCCTACAAGTCGGCGCTAGCCGGCCAGCCGCTGCCCGAATACGCCCTGGAGCTGGGCGAGTTGTACGAATCGCTGGGCCTCACCGAACCCGCCCGCGCCGAGTACGAGGTGCTACGCGCCCGCATCCGCCAGGACAGCGCGGCCGGGGTCGACAACGCGTTGCTGCTCGGCCGGTTCGAGGCCGACCACGGCGATCCGGAGGCCGCCGTGACGCTGCTGCGCGCCGAGTGGCGCCGCCAGCCGGGCATCGCGGTCGCGGACGCGCTGGGCTGGGCCCTGTACCGGGCGGGTGAGCACAAGGAGGCGCTCAGGTACGTGTCGATCGCGACGGACGGCACCAAGGGCGGCGGGGTGCGCAGCGCGTCGTACCTGTTCCACCGGGGCTTCGTGGAGCGGGAGTTGGGGAGGGATGCGTCCGCCCGGCGGCATCTGGGGGACGCGCTGCGGATCAACCCGCGGTTCTCCCCGCTGTGGGCCCCGCAGGCCCGCGCGGCGCTGGAGGCGCTGGGCGAGCCCGCGGACGTGCCTGTGCCGAAGTCCCGTAAGAGGTAGCCGACTTACAGGCTCCCTCAACGGCTTACAGGCTCCCCCGCACGGCTTACAGGTTCCCCCTCTTCTCCTGCTCCCTCTCGATGGCTTCGAAGAGCGCCTTGAAGTTCCCCTTGCCGAAGCCCATCGAGCCGTGGCGTTCGATGAGTTCGAAGAACACGGTCGGCCGGTCCTGGACCGGCTTGGTGAAGATCTGGAGCAGATAGCCGTCCTCGTCGCGGTCGGCGAGGATCTTCAGCTCCCGCAGGGTGTCGACGGGGACGCGGGTGTCGCCGACCCACTCGCCGAGGGTGTCGTAGTAGGAGTCGGGGGTGTCGAGGAACTGAACTCCCGCCGCCCGCATGGCTTTCACCGTCGCGACGATGTCGTTGGTGTTGAGCGCGATGTGCTGGACTCCGGCGCCGCCGTAGAACTCCAGGTACTCGTCGATCTGGGACTTCTTCTTGGCCAAGGCCGGTTCGTTGATGGGGAACTTGACCTTCAGGGTGCCGTCCGCGACGACCTTCGACATGAGGGCGCTGTACTCGGTGGCGATGTCGTCGCCGACGAACTCCTTCATGTTGGTGAAGCCCATGACGCGGTTGTAGAAGCCGACCCACTCGTTCATCCGGCCGAGTTCGACGTTCCCGACGCAGTGGTCGATCGCCTGGAACGTGCGCTGTGCGGGCGGCTGGACGAGCGGGGCGGCGGCTGTGTACCCCGGGAGGTAGGGCCCGTCGTAGTCCTGGCGTTCTACGAGGGTGTGCCGGGTCTCCCCGTAGGTGGCGATCGCGGCGAGGACGACGGTGCCGTGTTCGTCCTTCACCTCGTGCGGCTCGGCGAGGGAGCGGGCGCCGTGTGCGACCGCGTAGGCGTGGGCGCGGCGGACGTCGGGGACCTCGATGGCGAGGTCGACCACGCCGTCGCCGTGCGTGGCGACGTGGGCGGCGAGGAAGCGGCCCCACTCGGTCGCCGGGCGGATGACGGAGGTGAACACGAAGCGGGCGGAGCCGCTCTCCAGGACGTAGCTCGCGGTCTCGCGGCTGCCGTTCTCCGGTCCGGAGTAGGCGACCAGGCGCATGCCGAAGGCGGTGGAGTAGTAGTGCGCCGCCTGCTTGGCGTTGCCGACGGCGAAGACGACCGCGTCCATCCCCTTGACCGGGAAGGGGTCGGCCTGCCGGGCGGTGTCGGGGATGTGGTGTGTGGTCTGCGTCATACCGAAAGGGTCACTCCGGGTTCGCAAGGTGCGCAACGGTTCGCGTGCGGGCTGGGCAAGATGTACAGCGCGAGAGCGGTTTCCGCGGACTTTCTGTACAGGATGACCATCGAAGGGACCGGGCCATGGGGATCGACCGGCTGGACGGGCGGATCATCGTGCTGCTGGCGCGCGAGCCGCGGCTCGGGGTGCTGGAGATGTCCCGGCGGCTCGGGGTGGCGCGCGGGACGGTGCAGGCGCGGCTGGACCGGCTTACGTCGAATGGAGTCATCCGCGGGTTCGGCCCGGAGGTCGATCCGGCGGCCCTCGGCTACCCGGTGACGGCGTTTGCGACGCTCCAGATCCGCCAGGGCCAAGGGCCCGCGATCCGGGCGCACTTGAGCACTGTGCCGGAGGTCCTCGAACTGCACACCACGACCGGCAGCGGGGACATGCTGTGCCGGCTGGTCGCACGGTCGAACGCGGATCTCCAGCGGGTGATCGACCTGGTTGTCGGTTTTGATGGGATCGTCCGGGCCTCCACCGCGATCGTGATGGAGAACCCGGTGCCGCTGCGGATCATCCCGTTGGTGGAGGAGGCGTCGCGCGAGTGAGCTGAGGTGAACGTGTGTGAGCTTCTGGGAGTATCTCGACAACCGGCACCAGCAACTTCTCAGCGACGCGTTGCAGCATGCGAGCGCCGTCTTGCAGTGCATGCTGCTGGCGACCGTCTTCGGGGTCCTGATCGGGGTTCTCACCTACCGCAGTGACTGGGCGGGCAACCTCGCGACGACCGCGACCTCGACGATCCTGACGATCCCCTCGCTGGCCATGATCGGCCTGCTGGTACCCGTGGTCGGTCTCGGGGTTCCCCCTACGGTGATCGCTCTCACGTTGTACGGGTTGCTGCCCGTCGTGCGGAACGCGATCGTCGGGCTGCGCGGTGTCGACCCCGCGCTGGTGGACGCCGCGAAGGGCATCGGGATGTCCCGGTCGGCCCGGCTGGTGAAGGTCGAGCTGCCGCTGGCGTGGCCGCCGATCCTGACCGGCATCCGGGTCGCGACGCAGATGCTGATGGGGATCGCCGCCATCGCCGCGTACGCCTCGGGACCGGGTCTCGGGAACGAGATCTTCCGCGGGATCGCCTCCCTGGGCAGCAAGAACGCGCTCAACCAGGTGCTCGCCGGGACGCTCGGGATCGTCGTCCTGGCGCTGCTGTTCGACGCCGTGTACGTCCTGATCGGGCGGCTGACGATTCCGAGGGGGATCCGTGTCTGAGAATTCCGCGCAGACGGCACCGGCTGAATCGCTGGGTGCCTCCATCGAGCTGGAGAACCTCAGCAAACGTTATCCGGGCAACCCGAACCCGTCCGTCGACGACGTGAACATGGAGATCAAGGCGGGCGAGACGGTCATCTTCGTCGGCCCCTCCGGCTGCGGGAAGTCGACGACGCTGAAGATGATCAACCGGCTGATCGAGCCGTCCGGCGGCCGGATCAGGATCGGCGGCGAGGACGTCACCGACATCGACCCGGTGAAGCTGCGCCGCAAGGTCGGGTACGCGATCCAGTCGTCCGGCCTCTTCCCGCACATGACGGTCGCTCAGAACATCGCGCTGGTACCGAAGATGGTGGGCTGGCCGAAGAGCCGGATCAAGGGACGGGTGGAGGAGATGCTGGACCTCGTCGGGCTCGACCCGGGCGAGTTCCACGACCGCTATCCACGCCAGTTGTCCGGCGGCCAGCAGCAACGCGTGGGCGTGGCACGGGCGTTGGCCGCAGATCCGCCGGTGCTGCTGATGGACGAGCCGTTCGGTGCCGTCGACCCGATCACCCGGGACCACCTCCAGGACGAACTCATCAGGCTCCAGCACGAGTTGCACAAGACGATCGTCTTCGTCACGCACGACTTCGACGAGGCGATCAAGCTCGGTGACCGGATCGCGGTGCTGCGCGAGCGGTCCCGCATCGCGCAGTTCGACACCCCGGAGGCGATCCTCACCAACCCCGCCGACGACTTCGTGTCCGGGTTCGTCGGCGCGGGCGCGGCGCTGAAGCGGCTCAACCTGACGCGTGTGCGGGACGTGCCGATCACCGACTACCCGACGGTGACCGTCGACGATCCGCTCCAGGTCATCTTCAACAGGCTGCGCGACAGCGGGACCAACGAGATCCTGCTCCTCGACAAGCGGCGCCGGCCCTACAAGTGGCTGCGGCGCGGCGACTTGATGCGGGCGCGCGGTTCGCTGGCCCGCGCCGGGACGCTGGTGGGCGACACGGTGACGCGGGACGCGACGCTGCGGGACGCGCTGGAGGCCGTCCTCACCGACAGTTCGGGGCGGACGGCCGTCACCGGCAGGCGCGGGGAGTACACGGGTGTCGTCGACATGGAGACGCTGATGAACTCCGTGCACGAACTCCTGGAGGCCGACCGGCTCGAAGCGATGGAGCACCAGCACGAGTTGGAGGAGACGCAGGCGGCACGGACGCACGCGGAGCAGGAGGGCGACGGCGGGGAGGGGAAGACGTGAGCACTCCCGAAGTGGACTCCCCAGAAGCCGACTTGGCCGACAACTCGCCGGACGGACCGACCCCCGATTCCCCCACCAAGGCCCGACCCCGCATCGGCTGGCCGAAGTTGACCGTCCTGCCCGGCTTCCTCGTCGCCCTCCTGCTCGGCACCTGGCTCTGGTTCCAGCAGGCCGACCTGGACCCGATCTCCGAGAACGCCCTCTCCGGCGGCCAGGTCTCCAAGGCGCTGTGGCAGCACGTCGAACTCACCGCGATCTCCACGTTCTTCGTGCTGGTCATCGCGATCCCGCTCGGCGTCCTGCTCACCCGGGGCGTGGCCCGCAAGGCCGCGCCGGTCGTCATGGCGGTCGCCAACATCGGCCAAGCCACCCCGGCGATCGGCCTGTTGGCGCTGCTCGTGATCTGGCTCGGCATCGGGAAGAAGGCCGCGCTGATCGGCATCATCGCCTACGCCGTCCTGCCGGTCCTCTCCAACACGATCGCGGGCCTGCGCGCGAACGATCCGACGCTCCTGGAGGCCGCCCGGGGCATCGGCATGTCCCCTGTCGGCGTCCTGGCCCGCGTCGAACTCCCCCTCGCCGTACCGCTGATCCTCGCGGGTGTCCGCACGGCGCTCGTCCTCAACGTCGGGACGGCGGCGCTGGCGGCGTTCGGCGGGGGCGGCGGGCTCGGGGTGCTGATCACCGCCGGGATCACCAACCAGCGTATGCCCGTACTGGTGTTGGGCTCGATCCTCACGGTGGCGCTCGCGCTGCTCGTGGACTGGCTGGCGTCGATCGCCGAACTCCTGTTGCGGCCCGGGGGATTGGAGACCGGCCGATGAAACGCTGGATCACCCTCCTCACCGCCGTCTCCCTGCTGGCCGCCTGCGGGCTGACGTCCGGCTCCCCCATGGCCGACGACGTCGAGCCCGGCACCATCGGGCAGGGCAAGCCCCTCAAGGGGGCGGACCTCACGGTGACTTCGAAGTCCTTCACCGAGAACCTCGTCCTCGGCGCGATGATGGGCATCGCCTTCCAGGCGGCCGGCGCGAGTGTCGTCGACCGGACCGGCATCCAGGGGTCCATCGGGGCCCGGGAAGCGGTCAAGAAGGGTGACGCGGACGGGATGTACGAGTACACCGGGACCGCCTGGATCACCTACCTCGGCAACAGCGAGCCGATCGCCGATCCGCGGGCCCAGTGGGAGGCCGTCCGCAAGGCCGACGTCCGCAATGGGCTGGCCTGGCTGCCGCAGTCGCGGCTCGACAACACGTACGCGCTCGCCATGAACCGGGCCGCCTTCGAGAAGTACGGCACGAAGACGCTCTCCCAGGTGGCAGCCCTCGCGAAGTCCGACCCCAAGGCCGTATCGCTGTGCGTGGAGGGCGAGTTCGCGAACCGGGCGGACGGGTTGCCGGGGATGCAGAAGGCGTACGGGATGAGTGTGCCGTCGTCCCGGATCACGCAGATGGACTCCGGGATCATCTACACGCAGACGCAGAAGGGGAGTTGCACGTACGGCGAGGTGTACACCACCGACGGGCGCATCAAGGCGATGGACCTCGTCGTGATGGAGGACGACCGGCACTTCTTCCCCAACTACAACGCGGCACCCGAGATCAACGCCGAGACGATGCGCAAGTGGCCCGCGATCGCCGGGGTGTTGGACCCGATCTCGGCTCGGCTGGACAACTCGGTGGCGCGGGAGTTGAACGCGAAGGTGGATGTCGACGGGGAGGATCCGCACCAGGTGGCGCTGGAGTGGATGAAGGAGCAGGGGTTCGTGAAGTAGGGATGCGAAGGACCACTTACAAAGGTAGCGTTGCAAAGAAAAGCTTGCATAGATTTCTTTGCAACGCTACCTTTGTACACGTGACCGAGTCTCAGCACCCCCGGGTGCGCAAGATCGACGCCCGTTCCCTCCGGGGCCTGGCCCACCCGCTACGCATCCAACTGCTCGACGCCCTCCGCCTCACCGGTTCGGCGACCGCCTCCCAACTCGCCGAGAGACTCGGCGAGTCCAGCGGCGCCACGAGTTACCACCTGCGGCAGCTCGCCGAGTACGGCTTCATCGAGGACGACCCCGAGCAGGGCAAGGGACGCGAACGCTGGTGGAAGGCCACGTACACCGGCCTGGAGTTCGACGACGCCCTCCTCACCGACGCCGACCCGGCCGTACGGGGAGCCGCCGACCTCTACATGCACGAGATCGCGACCACCCACACCCGCGACCTGTCGACCTGGCTGGGCAACCGCGCCTCCTGGCCCGAGGAATGGAGCCGCACCTGGGACATGAGCAGTACGACCCTTCGGCTAACCCCGGAACAGACACGGGAGTTCATCGCCGACGTCCTCCGCGTCTACGAGGAGTACCGGAGCCGCTCCGCCGCCGAGGGCACCCCCGGAACCGAGCAGATCCGCGCCCACAGCCACGTCTTCCCCCTCACCTGAGAGGAACCCTCGTGCACCACCCCGACGTCCACCTCCGCCTCCACCACCAGCGCACCGCCGAACTCCAGGCCCAGGCCACCCCGCACCGCCTCGCCCGCACCCCCACCCCGCCCTTGAGGGTCCGCGCCGGCTGGACCCTCGTAGAGCTCGGCCTCCGTCTGGCCACCACCCCCCGCCGCCCGGCGATCAGCAGCTAGGGACGCTCCCCTTGCCGTCCTTCAGCGCCTTCAGCGCCCCCACGGCTCCCTTGAGGTCGGTCACCGGGATCAGCCGCAGCCCCGAGGGCAGTTCGGCCTTCGCGTCGGAGCACTCGTCCTTGGGGACGAGGAACACCGTCGCCCCGTCCCTGCGCGCCGCCTGAGTCTTCAGCGACACCCCGCCCACGGCCCCCACAGCGCCGTCCGCCCCGATCGTCCCGGTCCCGGCGACGACGCGCCCGCCCGTGAGGTCGCCCCCGCCCCCGTCGCCGTCCAGCTTGTCGATGATCCCCAGCGTGAACAGCAGACCCGCGCTGGGCCCGCCCACGTCCGACAGCTTCAGACTCACCTCGACGTCCTTCGACGACCGTCCCAGATACTTCAACGCCGCCTCGGTGGCGGCGTCCTGAGACTGTGTCATCTGCTCGGTGTTGTGCTTCTCGATCTCCTTGAGGGAGTCCCCGCTGGGGTAGACGGAGTCGCGCGGCATCACAGCGGAGTCCGTCCGGAACCACCCGTCGATCACGTCACCCAGGGACACGTCGGTGTCGGGGCCGGTCGCGACGATCGTCGTCATGCGCAGTTCCCCGGACGTCTTGCGGACAGGTGCCCCCGACACGGTGATCACCGGCGTCCCCTTGTTCTCCCCCAGCACATCGGCGGTCATCCCGGGCTGGGCGATGGCGAAGGGCAGGGGCGCGAAGGCGGCGACCCCGAGCAGCGCGACAAGGGGAACGCCGCAGACGGCAACGGCCTGGAAACGCGTGAGACGAGAGAGCACGCCCTCAATCTAACGTGACCGCATGCCGTCAAAGGGCGCGGGACCGTGTCCGATATGCGGCTCCGCCGCGTGGGCACGACCAGCCACAACGCACCCGCGCCCGCCGACGAACCCGAACCGCCCCCTACCGAAGCGCCTCCGCCACCTCCCGAGCCGCATCCACCACCCGCGGCCCCACCCTCTCCGGCACCGCGTCGGCCAGCATCACCACCCCCACGCTTCCCTCCACCCCGGTGACCCCCAGCAACGGCGCGGCAGCCCCACTGGCCCCCACCTCAAGCTCCCCCTGCATCAGGCAGAACCCGGGATCCCCCGCCCCCTTCCGCCGCCCGGCGAGTATCGCCATCCCCGCGGCCCCCCGGTCCAGCGGATGCCGGAACCCGGCCCGGTAGGCGACGTGATAATCCGTCCACGTCGGCTCCACCACGGCAACGGCCAGCGCCTCGGCCCCGTCCACCAGCGTCAGATGAGCGGTCGCCCCGATGTCCTCGGCCAGCGCTCGCAGCGCGGGCAACGCGGCCTCCCGTACCAGCGGATGCACCTGCCGCCCCAGCCGCAGCACCCCGAGCCCCACCCGGGCCCGCCCCCCGAGATCCCGCCGGACCAGCGCGTGCTGCTCCAGCGTCGCGAGCAACCGGTACACGACGGTCCGGTTGACGCCCAGCTTGGCGGACAACTCGGTCACGGTCAGCCCGTGGTCCGTGTCGGCCAGCAGCTTCAGAACCCTGAGTCCCCTGTCGAGCGTCTGGGAGGTCTCCGCGGTCACGACGCCCACTCCTTACGGTGAAGAGGCACAGCCCTGCACGGCTGCGCTCTGCGGCGGCACTGCCACAGGGCGTGTGCGTAGCGGGACAGTAACGGGGAGGGTCCGCTGAGCGGAAGACTCCGTCCAGAATCCGGTCAATGACCGGTATGGACTACTTGCAATTGTCCCGATACGCGCGCCTCACCGCTCACTTCATCCGCGTCGCCCACTCCTGGACCTTCGCGATGCGCTGCCGCAGCTGCCCCCCGGTCGCCTCGGCGCTGGGCGGCCCCCCGCACACCCGCCGCAGCTCGGTGTGGATCACCCCGTGCGGCTTCCCGCTCTGATGGACGTACGCGCTGACCATCGTGTTGAGCTGCTTCCGCAGCTCCATCAGCTCCTTGTGCGAGACGACGGGGCGCCGCTCGGCGGGGAGTTCGAGGAGGTCGGCCTCGGCGTCCGGCCGCTTCTTGCTGTGGGCGATCTGCTTGGCCTGGCGTTTCTGGAGGAGAAGCTGCACCTGATCGGGTTCGAGGAGACCCGGAATACCCAGGTAGTCCTGCTCCTCCTCACTCCCGGGGTGGGCCTGCATGCCGAACTCGGCGCCGTTGTACATGACCCGGTCGAAGACGGCCTCCGACTCCAGCGCCTCGAACTTGAACTGCTCCTGTTCGCCGGTGTCCTCGTCCTGCTGCTTCTCCGCCTCGGCGAGGAGCTTGTCCTCCTCGGCGTACGGGTCCTCCTCGCCGCCCTTCTTGGGCTTGTCGAGGGCGTGGTCGCGCTCGACCTCCATCTCGTTGGCGAAGGTCAGCAGGTCGGGGACCGTCGGCAGGAACACGGACGCGGTCTCGCCGCGCCGCCTCGACCGCACGAAGCGCCCGACGGCCTGGGCGAAGAACAGCGGCGTCGAGATCGTCGTCGCGTACACGCCGACCGCGAGGCGGGGGACGTCGACGCCCTCCGACACCATGCGGACGGCGACCATCCAGCGGTCGGTGCTCTCGCTGAAGTCGTCGATGCGTTTGGAGGCGCCGGTGTCGTCGGAGAGGACGACGGTCGCCTTCGTGCCGGTCAGTTCGCGGATCAGCTTCGCGTACGCGCGCGCCGAGTCCTGGTCGGTGGCGATGACGAGCGCGCCGGCGTCCGGGATGGCCTTCCTGACCTCGGTCAGCCGCTGATCCGCCGCCCGCAGCACGCTCGGCATCCACTCGCCGCGCGGATCCAGCGCCGTCCGCCACGCCTGGCTGACGGCGTCCTTCGTCATCGGCTCGCCGAGACGGGCCGCGATCTCGTCGCCCGCCTTCGTGCGCCAGCGCATGTTGCCGCTGTACGACAAGAAGATCACCGGGCGGACGACGTGGTCGGCGAGGGCCGATCCATAGCCGTAGGTGTAGTCGGCCGACGACCGTCTGATCCCGTCCGTGCCCTCCTCGTACGTCACGAAGGGGATCGGGTTCGTGTCCGAGCGGAACGGTGTACCGGTGAGCGCGAGGCGTCTGGTCGCCGGTTCGAACGCCTCCAGACAGGCCTCGCCCCACGACTTGGAGTCGCCGGCGTGGTGGATCTCGTCCAGGATCACCAGCGTCTTGCGCTGCTCGCTGCGGTTGCGGTGCAGCATGGGGCGGACGCCGACACCCGCGTACGTCACGGCGACGCCGTCGTACTCCTTGCTGAGCGGGCCCGCGCTGTACTCCGGGTCCAGCTTGATCCCGACGCGGGCCGCCGCGTCCGCCCACTGCTTCTTCAAGTGCTCGGTCGGTGCGACGACGGTGACCTGTTGGACGACGTGGTGGTGCAGCAGCCAGGACGCCAGCGTCAGCGCGAACGTCGTCTTGCCGGCGCCGGGGGTGGCGACGGCGAGGAAGTCCCTCGGCTGCTCCTGGATGTACCTCTCCATCGCCCCCTGCTGCCAGGCCCGCAGCTTGCTCGCGGTACCCCAGGGCGCGCGGCCCGGGAAGGCCGGGGAGAGGTGGTGGGAGGGGGAAGAGGCGGCGGTGGTAGTCACGGTCTCCGGTTCGGGGGGTGGGTGGTGGGGTGGGGGCGGGGGTTGGGGGCCGGTTCGGTTCCGGGCCGGACGGGTCTGGGTTCCGGTGCCGGGTCCTGTCCGGACGGAGCCGGTACCGGTTCCGGGCCGGACGAGTCCGGGTTTCCGGTACCGGGGGTTCCGGTGCCCGGATCTGTCCGGCCCGAGCCGGTGCCGGGTCCGACCTGGACGGCTTCGGTGCCGGGTCCCTTTCCGACGGGGCCGGCTTCCGGGTCCGGCTCCGGACGGGGCCGGGCTCCAGATCCGGCTCCGGACGGGGCCGGGTGCCGGGTCCGGTGGTTTTGGTACCGGCACCCGAAGGTTCCAGTACCGGTTCCGGCGTCCGGATCCGGGGTACCGGGCCCGGCAGGTTCCGGTGCCGGGTAGGCCCCGGGCTCCGGGAGGTCCGGGTCCGAGAGGCTCGGGGTTCAGGTCCCGGTTCCGGGAGGGTCCCGTTGTTCTGGGGTCACGGTTCCGGGGGGATCACGTGTTCCGGTGTCTCCGTTCCGGGTGGGTCTCGGCTACGTATGACAACCGGGCCACCCTACCGGCGCGGGCTCCCGAGGGAGGGCCGGACAAGGCCGTGGCACCCCCGGTTGGGACTCACGTCACAACGCCCTCAGGCGCCCCGCGATCACGTCCACGTCCCCTTCCACCCCGGCCGCCACATCCACGACCAGCGCATACGCCGCTTCCTGGTCGCACTCGGCCAGGTCGACCCCGTTCATCCCGAGGAACGTGACCGCCGCGAGCCAGGCCGTGCGCTTGTTGCCGTCGACGAGGGGGTGATTGACGGCGAGGGCGTGCAGGAGGGCGGCAGCCTGCTCGTACACCCCCTGATACGCCTCCTCCCCGAACATCCGTGCGCGGGGTCTGTGCACGGCCGACTCCAGCAACCCGGCGTCCCTGGCCTCGGGCGCCCGCCCCCCAAAGGCGACCCGGGCAACCTGCTCCACCTCGGCAACGGTGAGAAACCTGACCACCCTCTACTCCCCCAACTTCTCCAACAACCCGGCATGCGCGCCCCCGAGCCGCCCGGCGACCTCCAGCACCCGCCCCTCTTCCCCCTCCACATAACGCCGGACGGCCTCCTCCACGAGGCCCTCCACCGTGCGTCCGGTGGCATCGGCAAGATCCTCCAACGCCTGCTGAAGATCCGTCTCCAAGCTGAGCTGCTTCATGAGAGCCGAGGCTAACAAGCTGCTTCATGAACACGGTGTGGCAGTCACATTGCGGCCCCACCGATGCACTTGAGCCGGCCGATCGGCCCGTCATACGGTTTCTTCACAAGGCCGTGTGCCCGAGTGGTTTAGGGGCTCGCCTGCAAAGCGAGTTACGTGGGTTCGATTCCCGCCACGGCCTCTGGTTGCTCTTTACCGAGCGGCACGAAAGGGCGGCACCTTGAATATGGTGCCGCCTTTTTGGCTTTCCGTCGGTCGCGCTACGCGTACAACCCACCCCCCGCCTCATCCGCGAACACCTCCGGCCAATACCGCCAGTCCTCCCCCGGCGACAGCGTCACGGCCGTGGGGTCGAGGGTGGCGAGGGTGTGGTTCATGGCCTCGGTCAGGTGGTCGTAGGTGGCGGTGAGGTCGTGGAGGGCGTCGAGGGTGCGTTCGCGGTGGATGAGCCAGAGGGTGAAGGCGAGGGTGGAGAGGTCGGCGTTGAGGGGGCGGAGGGTTTGGTCGGGGAAGGTGTAGGAGAGGATGGCGCCTGTTGTGCCGTCCAGGAGGAGGGCCGTGTCCTCCAAGAGGGCGCCCAGGCGGATCAGGCGGGCGGCGTGGGGCGGGAGGTCGTGGGTGGGGGACTCGTCCGCGCAGTAGTCGGCGAGGGTGCGCAGGGGCGCGTCCGTGTCGAGCGTGAACCAGACCGTTTCCTCGGGGAGGCCGGTGGAGGCCAGGAAGTGGCGGGACGGCAGGTGTGTGAGGGCCGGCGGGAAGTCCATCTCCTCGAAGCGGACGATCTCGCCCTGGCCGTACTCGTCGTCCAGGAGGCGCGGGGGGAGGTCCAGGGCCAGTCCGGACGTCGTGCCGGGGCCGGCGATCAGGGAGAGGGGGCGGATCACCGCGACGGTCTTCCAGTAGGGGGCCACCTCGCCGTCCGTCTCGCCCTCGTACAGGGACAGCAGATGCTTCGTCGCCTCCGCGACCGCCTGCGCGCCGAAGCGGCCCGCGTACGACGCGAACTGGCCGCGCAGGGCCGCCAGTTCGTCCGCCGCCGTGGCGAAGCGGAGCAGCTTCTCCAGGGAGGGGGCCAGGGGGCGGACGTCCATCAGGTCGGGGCGGTCGTGGAGGAAGTACGCCGTGGAGACCGCGCCTGTCGCGCCGTCGAGAAGGACGGACTCCGTCTCCTGGCCGCGCGCGCCGAGGAGCCCGCCGATGACCAGCTGGTCCCGGATGTCGGCGGCCAGCTCTCCGCGCGGGTCACCGGTCGAGTCCCCCACCGTCCGCAGGCCGTCCCGGCGCAGCGCCTCGAAGGTCAGCAACCCGCCGACTCCGGGGAGCCCGGGGCCCGTCAGCCAGCGCCGGGTCGGCGCGTGCGTCACGTACGGGTCGAGCGCGTCTTCCGTGAAAGTGATCGTCGTCGCCGTGCCGTTCATCGCTGCCCCCGTGCCTCAACATGGTCCCTCACCAGGCGGAACGCCCCGCTCGCACCCCGAGCCGCCCCACTGCCCAGAACACTACGCCGCCCCACTGACAACGCCCCGTCACCAGCCAAGACGTCACTCCACCCACGCGAGTTGCCTCTCCGCAAGGATTTTCTCGGCCGTCTCGCCGGGGGTCATCTCGGACGTGTCCAGCCACAGCCCGACCCGCGGGGTCAGCTCCCGCAGCCACCGGTCCAGCTCCGCCACGGACCAGCCCCCGCCGTACCCCGTCTTCGCCCGCCCCGCCTCCCGCACGGCCACCACCCCCGCGTCCGGCCCACCCCGCGAGGTCCTCCCCGAGGACCACGTCCTGAACGACAGCGGTGAACCCGGCGTCGGCGTACGCGTCGGCCGTCGCGGCGGCCAACCGGTAGCGCAGCAGGAGTTGTTCACGTGCCTCACCAGAAGCGCCGGGCTCGTACTCCACCCGCCCCGACACCACCATCCGCCGGAACACGTCCCCACGCACGTGTGCGGCACGCGGCAGCCTCTCCGCCAGCGCCTGCGCGACAGTGGACTTGCCGGACGCCATCACTCCGGTGATCAGATAAACGCCACCCGAGGGCGCCGGACGCCCCCCCTACTGCGTCACCACCGCCGCCTGAGGCCGTATCGGCAGCCGATTCACCGGCCGCCCCGTAGCCGCCCGCACAGCCGACGCCACCGCCGCCGGCGACGTCACCACGGGCACCGCGCTGACCGCCTTGGCCCCGAACGGCGCGACGACGTCCCGCTCCTCGACGAGCTTCACGATGCTGATCTCCGGCGCGTCGAGGGACGTCGGCAGCGAGTACCCGGTGAGATCGGGATGCCGGATCAACCCGCGCGGGGTGCGCAGGTTCTCGGTGAGGGCGATCCCGACCCCTTGGGTGACCCCCGCCTCGATCCGCGCGGCGAGCTGCGCGGGGTTCAGCACCCGCCCGACGTCCTGGGCGACGGCGAGTTCGACGACCCGCACGGACCCCAGCTCGATGTCGACGTCGACGACCGCGCGGACGGCGCAGAACGCGAGCCCGACAAAGGCGTCCCCCTGCCCGGCACCGTCGAGCGGCTCGGTGGGATGCGGGCGGCACTGCGCGGTGGCCCACAGTTCCTTGCCGTGGAGTTCCTCGGCGACGGTGGTGGACAGCACGCCGTCGTAGGACGTGATCTTCCCGTCGGTGATCTGGAGCAGCTCGGTGGACATGCCGAACTTGTGCGCCAGGGGTTGCAGCAACTGCGTGCGGACCATCTTGGCGGCCCGCTCGACGGCACCCCCGGACACCCAGGTGTGCCGTCCCCGGCAACCGGGCCCGGCGGGCGGCTGGTCGGTGTCGACGGGTGCGACGTGCACCTCGTCGATCCCGAGGGTCTCCTGGACGATCTGGCGCGCGAGCGTGGTGAAACCCTGCCCGGACTCGACGGCGGCGCACAGGACGGTCGCGACACCGCCCTGGACCTTGACGGTGGCCGTGGAGACCTCGTCGGCCCCCTCCGCGCCGAGCATGTGGACCATCCCGAGCCCGTACCCGACGCCCCGGCGGACGGCTCCGGGCTCCCCGGCGCCCTCAGGGCCGCCGGGGAGGAGCCACTCGTCCTCCGGCGTGTCCTTGGGGAGGGCCGGCAGGGGGTGCTCCTGGACGGCCTGGAGGAGCTCGGCGACGGGCGCGGGACAGGTGACGGTCTGGCCGGTCGGCAGGACGTCCCCGGTCGCCATGACGTTGCGCAGGCGCAGCTCGGCGGGGTCGAGGCCGAGCTTCTTGGCGAGCTTGTCCATCTGCGCCTCGTAGGCCGCGCAGACCTGCATCGCGCCCTCCCCGCGCACGTGCCCGGAGGGCGGGTTGTTCGTGCGGACGGCCCACCCCTCGATGAACGCGTTCGGGACGACGTACGGGCCGCAGGCGAACGACACGGCGGCGGCGAGCGCCTCGGACGACGTGTCGGCGTACGCGCCCCCGTCGAGCAGGATCTGCGCCTCGACCTTGACGAGCCTGCCCTCGGCGTCGGCGTGGTGCCGGTAGCGCAGCAGCGTGGGGTGCCGGTGGGCGTGCCCGAGGAACGACTCCTCGCGCGTGGCGGTGAGTTTCACCGGGCAGCCGGTCTTCAGCGCGAGCAGCCCGAGCGGCAGCTGGAAGCCCTGGTCCTCACGGTCGGCGGTGGCCCCGGGGACGCCGGTGACGACGATCTTGACGCGGTCGGCGGGCAGTCCGTAGACGGCGGCGGCGGTGTCGCGGTCGGTGTGCGGGTCGGTGGAGGCGAGGTACAGCTCGACGCCGCCGTCGGGGCGCGGGACGGCGAGTCCGGCCTCGGCGCCGATCGGGGCGGGGTCCGCGCGGCCGATGCGGTACTGGCCCTCGACGACGATCTCGCCGACCGCCTCCGGGTCGCCGTGGCGCAGCGGGATGTGCCGGATCAGGTTGCCGTCCGGGTGCAGCGGTTCGGCCTCGAACGCCTGCTCCGGGTCGGTGACCGGGTCGAGGAGTTCGTACTCGACGATGACGGCGGCGGCGGCCATCCGCGCGGTGTCGGGGTGGTCGGCGGCGACGGCCGCGAGGGGTTCGCCGTGGTGGCGGACGACCTCGGAGGCGAACACCGGCCGGTCGACGACGCCCCGGCCGTGCCGGGGGGTGCCGGGGACGTCCTCGTGCGTGATGACCGCGCGGACGCCGGGCATCTCCCGTGCGTGGGACGTGTCGATCGACACCACGCGCGCGCGGGGGTGCGGCGAGCGCAGGACGGCCGCCCAGAGCAGCCCCTCCGCCCACAGGTCGGCGGCGTAGGGGAAGGTCCCCTCGGTCTTCGCGCGCGCGTCCGCCGGGTGCAGCGACGCCCCCAGCCCGTGCGAGACCGCCTCGGGCACGGGCACGGCCTCCGTCACGACCGGCGCGGCAACGGCATCCTGGCTCACGCCGCACCTCCGTCGCGACCGGACCCACACAGCACAGCGCGCGCGTACGACACGTCGTACGGAACCGGCCCGCTCACGCCTGGCCTCCGTCCTGGCCGAACACCTGGCCCTGACCTCCCAAGGTCCCCGTGTCGAAGACCGACGGGCTCGCCCCGCCGGCCCCCGGGCCCGCCTGATGCGGAATACGTGCCCCGTCGGCGTCCGACTCAGCCTCGGCGGCGGCGAACGCCTCACGTTCCTCGACGACTTCCTGGACGGCGTTCAGGACGCCCCGGTAGCCGGAGCAGCGGCACAGGTTGCCGCACAGGGCCTGACGCGCCTCCAGTTCGGTGGGCGCCGGGTTGCCCTCCAGCAGGTCGTGCACGGTCATCGCCATGCCGGGGACGCAGAAGCCGCACTGCACGGCGCCGCACCGCGCGAGCGCGCGCTGGACGTCGGACGGCTGTCCGTCGACGGCGAGGCCCTCGACCGTGCGGACCTCGCTCCCGGCGGCCGTCACGGCGGGCACCAGGCAGGAGGCGACGAGCCGCCCGTCCACCTGGACGTTGCAGGCGCCGCACTCGCCCTGCGAGCAGCCGTCCTTGGCGCCCGCGAGACCGAGCCGCTCACGCAGGACGTAGAGCAGCGACTCGCCGATCCATGCGTCGGTGACGGGCCGGTCGGCGCCGTTGACGGCCAGGACGTAGGAGGCGAGGGGGTGTTCCTCGGCGGGCGGCGGGACGACGTCCGGGGCGTCCTCGGCCTCGTCCGCCTCCGCGCCCCCCTGAGCCCCTTCCAGGCCCTCTACGGCACCTCGACCGCCCGTGGGGCCCTCGTCGCCCTCCGAGGCGCTCTCAGCGGCCTCCACGGGCTCCGACGGGGCTTCGTACGACGGTTCGACGGCCGATTCGACGACGGCACTCTCGGCGGCGCCACCGGAACCGGCCGCCACACCCTGCCCGGACGGCACACCCTCACCGGTGTCCGACGCCTCCCCGGCCTCCGGCGCGAGCCGCTGACCGGCGCCCAGCGTCAGCCGGTTGATGGCAGCGGCGGCGGCATCGGGCTCGGCGACCGCACGGCCGCCCGCACCACCCCCGACGGCCCCCGACTCGGCAGGGGCATGACCAGCCACCTCACCGGCTCCGGCCGCGCCATCCGGCCCCGGCGTCCCGTCCAGCCCCGTCGCCCCGGCGAGATCGGTCGCACCGCCAAGATCCGTCGCCCCGCCGAGACCCACCGCCTCGACGGAACCGGAACCGGAACCGACACCGGCACCCCCGTCCAGCCCCGCCGACACGCCCGGCCCGGCACCACCGTCCACCTCGCCCGCACGCTCCGACACGCCGGGCAGCCCGGGAAGTTCGACCCCGCGCCCGTCCGTGTGCGCACCCGCGCCACCCACCCCGTCGACGTACCCGGCACCCGGCCCACCGGCCGGATCCGCGCCACGCCCCTCGGAGTGCCCCGCCGGGTCTCCGCCGTGCGTCTCGGGATAGCCGACCCCGTGCCCGGCGGTGTACCCGTCGGCCGGTTCGCCGCCCAGCCCGTCCGGCAGCCCGGCGGCGGCGAAATCGACGCCCCGCCCGTCCGAGGCGCCCGCGTAGTCGACCCCGCGCCCGTCCGAGTACCCGGACAGCCCGGGGAGTTCGACCCCGCGCCCGTCGGAGTGCCCGGCCGCGCCGGCGAGGTCGACACCGTGGCCCTGGCTGTGCTGGTCCCACCCGGAGTCGGCCCAGGGTGCGGCGGCGCCGCCCGGCAGGGTGGTCCCCCACTGCTGCTCGGCCAGCGCGGAGGCGGTGAACTCCCCCGACTCGTCCGGGAGATCGCCCCCGGCGACGGGGATGGACCACTGTCCGGTCACATCGTGCGCGGGCGCGGCGGGCGGCGGTTCCTCGTAGGTCCACTGACCGGAGTGCTGCTGACCGGCGTAGGTGAACCGGTCGTCGCCGGAACCCGCGCCGGTGACGTCGGGCGCGGGCCACTCCACGCCGTCCGCGGGTGCGGCCCAGTTCTCCGCCCCCGGTGTCGGCGCTATCGGCGGCGGGACGTACCCGTGGCCCGGCGCGGCGAGGGGGCTGTGGCGCGCGAGGAGCGCGTCCACGCCTCCCTCGGGCAGCTTGACGAAGGCGGTCGCGCCGTCGTCGTAGTCGCCCTGGGGCAACGGGTCCCAGCGGCTGACGCCCTGGGGCGTGCCGTGTTCCTGACTGTGCTGCTCGTCGGTCACGACAGCGCCCTCCCCAGTGCTCGTCGGGCCAGCGCGGCGACGGTGCGCCGCAGGTGCAGTACGGCGGGCGGCAACGGCGTGACGCTGCCGTCCACTTCGGGGACCGGGTCGGGGATGCAGGCGGCGGCGACGTACTCGCCGAAGGCGGTGAGCGCCTCGGGGACGAGCCGCCGGTTGTCGTCCCAGTCGATGAGCCGGGCGACCCACGCCTCGGCGTCCAGCGGGCGCAGCGGCATCGGGGCGATGGCGCCGACGGCGCACCGCACACCACGCCGCGCGGGGTCGAGGACGAGGGCGACGGAGGCGACGGCGCGGCCCGGTCCGGTGCGGCCGGTCGCCTTGAGGAAGACCTGGGGGGCGTGCAGCAGCGGCACGCGCACGTACCCGATGAGTTCGCCGCCGCGCAGCATCTCCATGCCGGCCAGCAGGTGGGAGACCGGGATCTCGCGGCGGGCGCCGCCGGGGCCCGCGATGACGAGGGTGGCCTCCAGGGCGGCGAGCACGGGAAGCGCGTCCCCGGTGGGCGCGGCGGTGGCGATGTTGCCGCCCAGGGTGCCCGCGTTGCGGATCTGCGGGGGGCCTGCCGCGCGCGCGGAGGCGGCGAGGGCGGGGATGAGGGCGGCGAACTCGGGCCGCCCCATGCGCGCGTGCGTGAGGCCCGCGCCGAGGAGGGCGTGGCCGTCCTGGTACTGCCAGCCGCGGATCTCGCTGATGCGGCCGAGGCCGACGAGCGCGGCGGGCCTGAGCTGGCCGGAGTTGACGGCGGCCATCAGGTCGGTGCCGCCCGCCACGGGGACGGCCGTGGGCATCGCCGCGAGGGCCGCTACGGCCTCGTCCAGAGTCGTGGGCAGCGTCACGGACTGCGCCGCCTGCGGTGCGTGCGTGGTCAAAACCGGCTGCCCCTTCCCGCTGCCCCACCTGGTCCCACCTGTTGCGCCGTACGGTACGTGCTGACAGGGCGGACGTGGCAACTCTGGCACATGTTCGCAACACCCGAGGACAGGGGTCCACTTGGGACTGTTCGCCCACCTCAGACCGGTTTTCCCCGACCATCCCCGGTCTGCTCGAATTGCCCCTCTTCGGTGACCCTGGGGGCTTTTCCCCTTACATGCCTACAAGGCCCTTTACATACCGACGTCCTGAGCGCACAGAAGCCTCCGGTACGCGCACGCACACGCGCGTACCGGAGGCTTCGCGGAAAGTTACTTGTCCCCGTCCTTGTCGTCCCCTGAGCCCATGGACTCGTAGATGTCCTTGCACATGGGACAGACCGGGTACTTCTTGGGGTCGCGGCCGGGCACCCAGACCTTGCCGCAGAGCGCGACGACGGGCGTCCCGTCGAGGGCGCTCGCCATGATCTTGTCCTTCTGGACGTAATGCGCGAACCGCTCGTGGTCGCCGTCGCCGTGCGACACCTGGGGCGTCGGCTCGACGAGGGTTCCCGTACCTGTTCCGCGCTCTGGTTCGGGGAGAGTGCTCATGCGCCCAGGGTACTGAAGCTCACACCCGTCAGTTGAGCGAAGGGTCGTCCGGGTACGTGGCCACCATCGCGAGCTGGCTGCGCTGGCGGCGCAGAACCCCGCGCCAGAGTCTCTCGGGAGCCGGCGAGGAGACGTCTCCGGGTTCCGACTCGACGACGTACCAGGCGCCGTCCCCCAGCTCGTCCTCCAGTTGCCCGGGGCCCCAGCCGGCGTACCCGGCGAAGATGCGCAGCGAGCCGAGCGCCTTCGCGAGCAGTTCGGGCGGGGTCTCCAGGTCGACGAGGCCGATCGCGCCGTGCACCCGCCGCCAGCCGAGCGGCGCGCGCTCGCCGGAGCCGCCGGGGACGACGGCGACGCCGAGCGCGGAGTCGAGGGAGACGGGGCCACCCCGGAAGACGACGCCGGGTTCACCGGCGAGGTCGGCCCAGCCCTCCAGGATGTCGCCCACCTCTACGGGCGTCGGGCGGTTGAGGACCACACCGAGTGAGCCCTTCTCGTCGTGGTCGAGGAGGAGCACCACCGCGCGGTCGAAGTTCGGGTCCGCCAGGGCGGGCGTGGCCACGAGCAGCCGCCCTGTGAGCGAGGACACCTCGGTCATGCCAGACATGATCCCGCATCTTCCCCGCGCGTGGGGAGGCAATCCGCGCAGAGCGATCCGGCCAGCTCCGGGACGTATTCGTCGGCCACGCGCGCGTGGAGCGTCAGTGACCGCAAGTACCCGACACCACACCGATCGTGTTGTGACACAGCTATGACAGTCCTGAGCACCTCTCAGGCTTACGGGAGGGGGGTGAACGGCGATTACCCTTTCCCTTCTGGCCCCTGACCCAACCCACTCCACGGAACGCGAGATTCATGACCGTCAACGGCTCTGACGACGTACTGATTGTCCACGGCGGGACTCCGCTGGAGGGGGAGATCCGTGTCCGCGGTGCGAAGAACCTCGTACCGAAGGCCATGGTCGCCGCCCTGCTGGGCAGCGAGCCGAGTCGGCTGCGCAACGTTCCGGACATCCGTGACGTGCGTGTCGTACGCGGGCTGCTGCAACTGCACGGGGTGACGGTCCGTCCGGGCGAGGAGCCCGGCGAGCTGGTCATGGACCCGACGTACGTGGAGAGCGCCAACGTCGCGGACATCGACGCGCACGCGGGCTCCAGCCGGATCCCGATCCTGTTCTGCGGTCCGCTGCTGCACCGCCTCGGGCACGCGTTCATCCCCGGGCTCGGGGGCTGCGACATCGGCGGCCGGCCGATCGACTTCCACTTCGACGTGCTGCGGCAGTTCGGCGCGACGATCGAGAAGCGGGCGGACGGCCAGTACCTGGAGGCCCCGCAGCGGCTGCGCGGCACGAAGATACGGCTGCCGTACCCGTCGGTCGGCGCGACCGAGCAGGTGCTGCTGACGGCGGTGCTCGCCGAGGGCGTCACCGAGCTGTCCAACGCGGCCGTCGAGCCGGAGATCGAGGACCTCATCTGCGTGCTGCAGAAGATGGGCGCGATCATCGCGATGGACACCGACCGCACGATCCGCATCACCGGCGTCGACAAGCTCGGCGGCTACAACCACGCGGCCCTCTCAGACCGCCTGGAGGCCGCCTCCTGGGCCTCCGCAGCGCTCGCGACCAACGGGAACATCTACGTCCGCGGCGCCCAGCAGCGCTCGATGATGACGTTCCTGAACACGTACCGGAAGGTCGGCGGCGCCTTCCAGATCGACGACGAGGGCATCCGCTTCTGGCACCCCGGTGGCCGCCTCAAGTCCATCGCGCTGGAGACGGACGTGCACCCCGGCTTCCAGACGGACTGGCAGCAGCCGCTCGTGGTGGCCCTCACGCAGGCCACGGGCCTGTCGATCGTCCACGAGACGGTCTACGAGTCCCGCCTCGGCTTCACCTCCGCCCTCAACCAGATGGGCGCGCACATCCAGCTCTACCGCGAGTGCCTCGGCGGTTCCGACTGCCGCTTCGGGCAGCGCAACTTCCTCCACTCGGCGGTCGTCTCCGGCCCCACGAAGCTCCAGGGCGCCGACCTCGTCATCCCCGACCTCCGGGGCGGCTTCTCCTACCTCATCGCGGCTCTCGCCGCCGAGGGCACGTCCCGCGTCCACGGCATCGACCTGATCAACCGGGGCTACGAGAACTTCATGGAGAAGCTCGTGGAGCTGGGCGCGAAGGTGGAGCTGCCGGGCAAGGCGCTGGGCTAGGCCCCCTAGGGGTTGCGGACACGACGATGGGGCGGGCCTTCTTCGGAAGGCCCGCCCCATCGTTTGTTTCAGGGGCCGTCCGGCCCCCGGCGCTCACTGCGGAGCGACTACTTGCCCTTGGCCGCTTCCTTCAGCTTGCTGCCCGCGGAGACCTTGACGGAGTAGCCCGCCGGGATCTGGATGGGGTCGCCGGTCTGCGGGTTGCGCGCGGTGCGAGCGGCACGGTGGGTGCGCTCGAAGGTCAGGAAGCCGGGGATGGTGACCTTCTCGTCGCCCTTGGCGACGATGTCGCCGACGACCTCGGCGAACGCGGCCAGCACGGCGTCGGCGTCCTTACGGGTCACCTCGGCGCGGTCGGCCAGCGCGGCCACCAGCTCACTGCGGTTCATGTTGTTACTCCCGTGTTCATCTTGCTGTTGGGGCGTGCCCTGCGGCAAAGCCTCGGGCACAGCGAAGCCGATACGCTCGCGCCCAGGGTCGCATCCTGCCCCTACCTGCGGCGCGAAAGCCAATCCGGCACCCGTAGGGGTCGTGAGAACCCCCCTGGGAGGCACACGAAAGGCGCCTGTTCGGCCGCAACCCTAGAGTCACGGCCGACCGGGCCGGTTCCGCGACGCGCCGGGCACCGACCGTGGGAAGTCTCACAACCACAAGGCGGTCACGAAGGCGACCGCCTCTGGGCATCGATAAGGTTACGACGCCGAAGCGCCGGCCGCTTTCGCCGCCTCCCGCACCGCCCCGGCCACGGCTCCCGCGACCTTGTCGTTGAAGACGCTCGGGATGATGTAGTTCGGGTTCAGCTCGCCCTCGGTGACGACATCCGCCAGCGCCTTCGCGGCAGCAAGCATCATCTCCGTGTTGACGGTCCGGGACTGCGCGTCCAGGAGGCCTCGGAAGACACCCGGGAAGACCAGCACGTTGTTGATCTGGTTCGGGAAGTCGGAGCGCCCGGTGGCGACGACGGCGGCGGTCTGCCGGGCGACACCCGGGTCGACCTCGGGGTCGGGGTTCGCGAGCGCGAACACGATCGCGTTCTCGGCCATCGCGGCGACGTCGTCCCCGTCGATGACGTTCGGGGCGGAGACCCCGATGAAGACGTCCGCGCCGCGCACGGCCTCCTTCAGCGTGCCGGTGAGGCCCTCGTGGTTGGTGTTGTCGGCGATCCAGCGCAGCGGCGAGTCCGCGGGGGCGTCCACGAGGTCCGTGCGGGCGGCGTGGACCACGCCGTGGATGTCGGCGACGACGGCCTGCTTGACGCCTGCCGCGAGGAGCAGCTTGAGGATCGCGGTGCCGGCCGCGCCCGCGCCGGACATGACGACCCTCACATCGGAGACGTCCTTGCCGACGACCCGCAGCGCGTTGGTGAGCGCGGCGAGGACGACGATGGCGGTGCCGTGCTGGTCGTCGTGGAAGACGGGGATGTCGAGGGCCTCGCGCAGCCGGGCCTCGATCTCGAAGCAGCGCGGCGCGGAGATGTCCTCCAGGTTGATGCCGGCGAACCCGGGCGCGATGGCCTTGACGATCGCGACGATCTCGTCGGTGTCCTGCGTGTCGAGGCACAGCGGCCAGGCGTCGATGCCGGCGAACCGCTTGAAGAGGGCCGCCTTGCCCTCCATGACCGGCAGGGCGGCCTTGGGGCCGATGTTGCCGAGGCCGAGGACCGCGGAGCCGTCCGTGACGACCGCGACGGAGTTGCGCTTGATGGTGAGGCGGCGGGCGTCCTCGGGGTTCTCGGCGATCGCCATGCACACGCGGGCGACGCCCGGGGTGTAGATCATCGAGAGGTCGTCGCGGTTGCGGATGGGGTGCTTGGACGCCATCTCGATCTTGCCGCCGAGGTGCATCAGGAACGTACGGTCCGAGACCTTGCCGAGGGTGACGCCCTCGACGCCGCGGAGCTTCTCGACGATCTCCTCGGCGTGCACGGTCGAGGTGGCCGCGATGGTGACGTCGATACGGAGGCGCTCGTGGCCGGACGCGGTCACGTCGAGGCCGGTGACGGAGCCGCCGGAGGACTCCACGACGGAGGTGAGGGCCGATACGGCGGTCCCGCCGGCGGGCACCTCCAGCCGGATCGTCATCGAGTAGGAGACGCTGGGCGCCGTTGCCATGGCCGACTTCCTCTTTCACCGTAAAACTTCGCCGTGAGGCTGAATCTTGTCGTCCGATCGTCGCACCTACCGCCGGGTAGGCGTTAGCCGGGCCAGCATTGCGAACCTTTTGTTCACGATGCGGAAAGAGGCCCCCGTCCACTGGGGACGGGGGCCTCTTTCCGCGAGTCTGTGACACCGGCCCGCCATGCTCGCCTCGCGGCAAGTGGTCGCTCGAAGCGACTAAGGTTGGGCCCGGGGGCTTGGATCGAGCCGGTGTCACAGCAAGGCTAACAAACACCCGCCACGGAACCATTCCCGTCCGGGCAGTTCACAGAAAACTAGTCCCGCAGCAGGTCCGGGACTCCCTCTCCGTCCGGCTGGTCCCGGTCCGTCGAGACGACCGTGAGCTGCTGGGTCGCCCGGGTCAGGGCGACGTACAGGACACGCAGTCCCGCCGGGGACTCGTCCGCGATCTCCGCCGGGGAGACGACCACCGTCGCGTCGTACTCCAGCCCCTTCGCCTCCAGGCTGCCGAGGGCCACCGCGCGGTCCCCGAGCCCGTCGAGCCAGCGGCGGGCCTCCTCGCGGCGGTTCATCGCGACGACGACGCCGACGGTGCCGTCGACCTGTCCGAGGAGCCGCGCGGTCTCCTCGCGGACCGTCTCCGCGAGCGCGCCTCGTGCCGCGCCCTTGTCCGTCGTCACGAAGCGGGGGACGACGCCGGTGGAGCGGACCGCTCTCGGGGACTCGGCGCCGGGCAGGGCCAGGGCCAGGACCTTCGCGGCGAGGTCGGCGATCTCGGCGGGGTTGCGGTAGTTGACGGTGAGGGTGAAGCGGCGGCGCGGACGGCTGCCGAGGGCCTCGTCGCGGGCCTCGGCGGCCTCGTCCGGGTCGGACCAGGAGGACTGGGCGGGGTCGCCGACGACCGTCCACGTGGCGTGCCGGCCCCGGCGGCCGACCATCCGCCACTGCATCGGCGTGAGGTCCTGCGCCTCGTCCACGATGACGTGCGCGTACTCCACGCGCTCCTGGGCCAGCCGCTCGGCGCGCTCGCGCTGGGTCTCCTCGCGGACCGGCATCAGTTCGTCGAGGCCGGTGAGCTGGTCCAGGGGGTCGAGTTCGCGCTTCTTCTTCGGGCGGGCCGGGGTGCCGAGGATCGCCTGGAGCTCGTCCAGCATCGCGATGTCGTGCACGGACCAGCCGTCCCGCTTCAGGGAGCGCGCGACCCGGCGCACCTCTCCGGGGTTCAGGATCCGCCGCGCCCAGCGGCCGAGGCGGCGTTCGTCGGCCATCGCCGCGAGGACACCCTTGGGGGTCAGCTCGGGCCACCAGGCGTTCAGGAACTCGATGAAAGCGTCTTCTGTCGACACGTCCTCGTCGAAGGACAGGCGCAGTTCGGCGGCGAGTTCCGGGTCGCTGTGCCGGGTCGCCGCGCCCGACCGCTCCCACAACGCGTCCAGCAGCAGCTTCCGCGCGCGGGGGCGCAGCAGGTTGACGGGCGCGGTGCCGCTGAGCGCCGTGCGGCGGACGTGGTCCAGCGTGTCCGCCTCCAGCTCCAGGCGCCGGTTGAAGGCGACGACGCGGAGGCGGGTGGGGGGACCGGAGGGGAGGGGTACGGGGGTGACGGGGGTGGTGTCGGGGTCGTCGCCGAACGTGAGCTGGCCCGTAGTACCCGTAGTACCCCCGGCGTCCACCTCCAGCGCTCCCCGCGCCGCCTTCCGCAGGACCTTCAGCATGCGGTACGAGCCCTTGGCGCGGGCGACGGCCGGGGAGTCGTAGAGGGTGGCCTCCGCGCCGTCGACGAGGGAGCCGATGGCGCGGATGGCGACCTGGCCCTCCTCGCCGAGGGAGGGCAGGACGCCCTCCGTGTAGGCGACCAGGAGGGGGGTCGGGGAGACGATCAGGATGCCGCCCGCGTACCGGCGGCGGTCCTGGTAGAGGAGGTAGGCCGCGCGGTGCAGGGCGACGGCCGTCTTGCCCGTCCCCGGGCCCCCCTCGACGTACGCCACCGACGCGGCGGGCGCGCGGATGACCAGGTCCTGTTCGGCCTGGATGGAGGAGACGATGTCCCGCATGGAGTGCGTGCGGGCCTGGCCGAGGGCGGCCATGAGGGCGCCGTCGCCGATCGCGGGCAGCGTCTCGCCGTCCAGGTACGCCGTCAGCTCGGGGCGCATCAGGTCGTCCTCGACGCCGAGGACCCGGCGGCCCTTGGAGCGGATGACCCGGCGGCGCACGACGCGGCCGGGGTCGACCGGGGTGGAGCGGTAGAACGGCGCGGCGGCGGGCGCGCGCCAGTCGATGACGAGGGGCGCGTACTCCTCGTCGAGGACGCCGATCCGGCCGATGTGGAGCGTCTCGGCGATGTCGGCGGTGTTGTCGTCCCGGATGACGCCCTCGGCGGGTTCGACGGCGGTGTAGGCGCCGTCGGGGCCCTTCTTGCCGTCCTTGCCGAGGAGCAGGTCGATCCGGCCGAAGAGGAAGTCCTCGAACTCGTTGTTCAGCCGGTTGAGATGGATACCGGCCCGGAAGACCTGGGCGTCACGCTCGGCGAGCGCGCCGGGCGTACCGACCTGACCGCGCTGTGACGCGTCGTGGAGCAGGAACTCCGCCTGGTGGATCTTCTCCTCCAGGCGCCGGTAGACCCGGTCGAGATGTTCCTGTTCGACGCAGATCTCGCGCTCGCGTACGGAGTCCTGGACCGGGTCCTGGGCCGTTGTCGACGCTGATCTGAGCGCGGTTTCCTGTTGAGCCTGAGCGGCCACCGGGCCCCCTTCTGACGTGCTGGGCAGCCGTCAACCGTACGCGAAGGGGACCCGTGCGCGGAAGCCACGCGCGCTCAGGCGTCGATCTGGACCAGCTTCTTGCCGCCCAGGGTGGCGACCTCGAAGTGGTCGATCTGGTCGGGTGTCATGGACGTGCCGCCCATGACGTAGAGCGGGTTGCGGGCCTGCTCGGTCGTCGCGCCAGGGAGGCCGTAGCCCCACTCCGGGACCGCCCAGGTGGAGACGGTCTCCCGCTCGCCGTTCTTGCCGACGGCGATCAGGGAGCACTTCTCCGGGCCGGCCACGTTCTTCAGTTCGACGACGGCCTCGGTGCCCCACGCCTTCTTGGCGTAGGCGACGGTGCCGGTGACCTTGGTGTTCGCGTCGGTCGCGGTCTTCTTGTCGGAGAGCGTGCCGAAGACGTCCTTCGCGGGGTTCGCGGAGGCCACGACGCCTGTCTTGGCGCCGCTGTCGCTGCCGCCGGTCGCCGCCATGACGCCGAGCGGGCCGCCGATGATGAGCGCCGCGGCTGCCGCGATCAGGAAGAAGGAGCGCCGGCGTTTGACGGCGCGGCGGTCGGCGACCTCGTCGACCAGCTTCTCGACCAGGCGCGGGCTGGGCTTGGCGGAGAGCGACTCGCCGATGGCGGGGGTGCCGGTGCCCGGGAGGTCCGCGAGGGCCGCCAGCATCGGTTCCATGCCGGCCAGCTCGTCCAGTTGCTGGGCGCACCATTCGCAGCCGGCGAGGTGGGCCTCGAAAGCGGTGGCCTCGGCGTCGTCCAGGATGCCGAGGGCGTAGGCGCCGACGGTCTCGTGCTCGTTGGGAGCGGGGGTTCCCTGCCTGGGGCTCATGGGTCCAGACATACCCGGACCACCCGTACCGAATCCGCCGCCCTGTCCCCCGTACACACTCATCACGCCGTCACCCCCCGCTCCTCCAGAGCCAGCTTCATCGACCGCAGGGCGTAGAACACCCTGGAGCGGACGGTGCCGCTGGGTATGCCCAGGGTTTCCGCCGCCTCGTTGACGGTACGCCCCTTGAAGTACGTCTCGACGAGCACCTCCCGGTGGGCCGGGGTCAGGTCGTCGAGCGCGTCCGACAGGGTCATCAGCCACAGCGCCTTGTCGATCTCGTCCTCCGCGGGGATGACCTCCAGCGGTGACGGGTCGACCTCCTGCGGCCGGGCCTGCCGGCTGCGGTGTCCGTCGATGACGATGCGCCGGGCGACCGTCACCAGCCAGGGGCGTACCGATCCGGTGGCTCGATTGAGCTGTCCGGCGTTCTTCCAGGCACGGATGAGTGTCTCTTGTACGACGTCCTCGGCGCGTTGGCGGTCTCCGGCGACCAGGCGCAGGACATATGCGAGGAGGGGTCCGGCGTGCTCCCGGTACAGGGCACGCATCAGCTCCTCATCAGGCTCCGAGGGCTGGGACATGCGATGTCGGGCCCTCGATCCACGTTCATTGGCCACGACGGAATCCTTGCGCACGCCCACCTCCGATGTCCGGGGGTTCCCCCAGTCGGTCGCTCCGCCACGAGTACGGGCGGGGTGTTCGCAGCGTTCAAGATCCCCGACAACTTTCCTTCCGGCGCCATGACGAGATGGACATGGGCGCACATTCCCACCCGGACTCCTTTACATTTCCGCCACATCGACAAGATCGCGTCACGTGCCCGGCGTCCGCACAAGTGAAACGAGGTGTTGTCGAAATCACTTCAACCAACTTCCGCGGGCGATACGGCGTTTCGCGGCGAAGTGGGCCATCCGGGACACCAACTCCCCCGCGCGGAGCGCCGTCACACACCCCGCCCACCCGAACAGAAGCTCCCGCCAGGCGACTTCACTCCCGCTCAAACCCTCCCCACCGCCGCCCGCCGCCGATGCCGGGCCACCCTCTCCCTGTTCCCGCAGATCTCGCTGGAGCACCACCGGCGCCGGCGCCCCCGGGAGGTGTCGAGGTAGACGACGGGACAGTTGTCGCCCTCGCACTGCCGGAGGGCCTCGCGGGAGGCGGGGTCCGTGAGGAGGTCGAGGGCGTCGCGGGCGAGGGCGGAGAGGAGGGCGGCGCAAGTGGGGGGTTCGGCAAGGCGGTTCGTGAGGTGACCGTCGTCCAGGAGAACCGCGTGCGGCACCGGCGGCGCGGGCCGGGCGGCGTCGTTGAGAACGGCGAGGGGGCGATCGTACGGATGCGCCTCGTGGGCGACGGTGTCGCAGGCAGCGGTGTCGTGGGCAGCCGTGTCGTGGGCAGCCGTGTCGTGGGCGACGGACTCGTGCGGGACCGGCTCCGGTTGCAGTGTCGACTCGATCAACCGGCCGATCACACCCCGGAGTTCACGGAACGCCGTGAGCCAGTCCGGGTCGGGGGCGGGGAGGGTCGTGCCCGGTGGGACCAGGCCGGATGCGGTGATCCAGTGGGTGAGGGACGCGGCGTCGGGGAGGCGTTCACAGGGGTGCGTGGTCGCGAGGAGGTCCAGGCAGAGCCGTCCGGCGTCGAAGCGGGGGGATCGGGGAGGGTGGATCTCCGGGGCCGTCGCCGTACGTGTCGTCATGAGCCTGCCACCACCCGGGGGAGGACGGAGAAGGACGGAGCGAGGCCGGTCCCGGCTGTGCGGGGGCGCTCTTTCCCACAGTGCCTGCCCAGGCCCGTCCACCGGAACCCCCGCGTACGCGGACCTCTCACCCCGTCCCCCCGTGAGGTGAGCCCAACGTTCCCTTCCGGTCACCGCCGGGCACAACCCGGAAACGCGTGATCCCTACCTTCGGGACAGCAGCGGACCCCAGGACCCACCGTGGAGGCGTCATGACATCCCCCGGCACACTTCCCGTAGTACCTGAGAGGGGCCGCTGGATAGCGGACTGGGACCCGGAGGACGAGGCGTTCTGGAACGCGGGCGGCGAAAAGATCGCCCGCCGCAACCTGCTCTTCTCCGTCCTCTCGGAACACATCGGCTTCTCGATCTGGACCCTGTGGTCGGTGCTGGTCCTGTTCATGGGCCCGGAGTACGGCCTCACCCCGGCGGACAAGTTCCTGCTCACCTCGATGGTGACCCTGGTCGGCGCCGTGGTCCGTGTCCCCTACACCTTCGCCGTCGCGATCTTCGGCGGCCGGAACTGGACGATCGTCTCCGCGGCCCTCCTCCTCGTCCCCACGATCGCCGCGTTCACGGTGATGGAACCCGGCACGTCGTTCGGGACGTTCCTCCTGGTCGGCCTGCTCGCCGGCATCGGCGGCGGCAACTTCGCCTCGTCGATGACGAACATCAACGCCTTCTTCCCGCTCCGCAAGAAGGGCTGGGCGCTCGGCCTGAACGCGGGCGGCGGCAACATCGGCGTCCCGGTGATCCAGCTGGCAGCGCTCGCGGTGATCGGCGCGAGCGGCGGCCCGAGGGTACTGCTCGGCATCTACATCCCGCTGATCGTCGTCGCCGCGACCCTCGCCGCGCTGTACATGGACAACCTGACGTCCGTGAAGAACGACACCGGCGCCGCGATCGACGCGGCGAAGGACGGCCACACCTGGATCATGTCGTTCCTCTACATCGGCACGTTCGGCTCGTTCATCGGCTACTCGTTCGCCTTCGGGCAGGTCCTGACGAACCAGTTCGGCCGCACCCCGCTCCAGGCGGCGTATCTGACGTTCATCGGTCCCCTGCTGGGTTCCCTGATCCGTCCCGTAGGGGGCTGGCTCGCGGACCGCTACGGCGGCGCGAAGATCACCCTGTACAACTACGTCGGCATGGCGGCGGCGACGGCCGCACTGGTCGTGGCGAGCATGCAGAAATCGCTTCCCTTCTTCGTTTCCGTCTTCATCGTCCTGTTCGTCCTGACCGGCCTCGGCAACGGCTCGACGTACAAGATGATCCCCGGCATCTTCCAGGCGAAGGCGCAGGCCAAGGGGTTGACGGGTGAGACCGCCGCAGCCTACGGACGGCGCCTGTCGGGCGCGTCGATGGGGCTCATCGGGGCGGTCGGCGCCCTCGGCGGCGTCGGCATCAACATGGCGTTCCGCCAGTCGTTCCTGTCGTACGGCTCCGGCACCGGCGCGTTCGTCGCGTTCCTCGCCTTCTACGCCGTCTGCTTCGCGGTGACCTGGGCCGTATACCTTCGGAAGCCAGCCCCGACGATCACCGCCACGGAGTCGAAGCCGCAGCTCAGCTACGCCGAGGTGTGACGTAACACCGCCGACACCGACCGGAACCGAGCCTGTCACGCGCCGTTGACAGGCTCGTCGGTCATGCGGCCTCAGTAACCGGGACGAGAGTGACTATGTACGACGAACAGCAGCGATCCACCGGCGCCTCCGGCGAGGGGCACGCTCCCCTCGCCGGGTTCACCGTCGGCGTCACCGCCGCCCGCCGCGCCGAGGAGCTGGGCGCCCTGCTCCAGCGCCGGGGTGCGGCGGTCGTCCACGCGCCCGCGCTGCGGATCGTGCCGCTGTCCGACGACAGCGAGCTGCTCGCCGCGACGAAGCACCTTCTCGACCAGGCACCCGACATCGTCGTGGCGACGACAGCGATCGGTTTCCGCGGCTGGATCGAGGCGGCGGACGGCTGGGGTCTCGGCGAACCCCTGCTCGCCCGGCTCGCCTCGGTGGAGGTGCTGGCACGCGGCCCCAAGGTGAAGGGCGCGATCCGCGCGGCGGGCCTCACCGAGGAGTGGTCCCCGTCCAGCGAGTCCATGGCGGAGGTTCTCGACCGGCTCCTGGAGCAGGGGGTGGAGGGAGTGCGCATCGCCGTCCAGCTCCACGGCGAGCCGCTGCCCGGGTTCGTGGAGGCGCTGCGTGAAGCGGGCGCGGACGTCGTGGGGGTGCCGGTGTACCGGTGGATGCCGCCCGAGGATCTCGCCCCGCTGGACCGGCTGTTGGACGCCGCTGTCTCCCGGGGCCTGGACGCGGTGACGTTCACGAGCGCACCGGCTGCCGCCTCGCTGCTGTCCCGGGCCGAGCAACGGGGTCTGCTGGGCGAGCTTCTGACGGCCCTTCAGCACGACGTCCTCCCGGCGTGTGTCGGTCCGGTGACCGCACTTCCCCTCCAAGCGGCGGGAGTTGACACGGTCCAGCCCGAACGCTTCCGTCTCGGCCCACTGGTTCAGCTCCTGTGCCAGGAACTTCCCTCCCGTGCACGGGCATTGCCCATCGCCGGGCGCCGGGTCGAGATCCGGGGGCACGCGGTGCTGGTGGACGGGGAGTTGAGGCCGGTACCGCCCGCCGGGATGTCGCTGCTGCGGGCGCTGTCCCGGCGGCCCGGGTGGGTGGTGTCCCGGTCCGATCTGCTGCGGGCGTTGCCGGGGGCGGGGCGGGACGAGCATGCGGTGGAGACGGCTATGGCTCGGCTGCGGGTGGCGCTTGGGGCGCCGAAGTTGATTCAGACGGTGGTGAAGCGGGGGTATCGGTTGGCGGTGGATGGGGCGGTGGATGCGAAGTATGGGGTGTAGGGGGGTGGGGTGAGGGGGGTGGGGCGTGGGGCTTCAGGGCGAGGGGGTTCGGAGTGGGAGGCCCTGGATCGCAGGGGTTCGGGGCGGGGGCTCAGGGCGAGGAGGTTGGGGTGGGGTAAGGGGCGCGGGGCTCAGGGCGAAGGGGTTCGGAGCAGGCGGCCTTGAATCGCGGGGGTTCGGGGCAAGGGCGTTCGGGACGAGGGGCCCAGGGCGAGGAAGTTGGGGAGAGGAGGGGTGAGGGGGCGCGGGGCTCAGGGCGAAGGGGTTCGGAGCAGGCGGCCCTGGATCGCGGGGGTTCGGGGCAAGGGCGTTCGGGACGAGGGGCCCAGGGCGAGGAGATTGGGGAGAGGCCGGGCTCGGGCCGAGGGGCCGAGGGGCCGAGGGGCCGAGGGGCCGAGGGTAAGGGTGTTCAGGGTGCGCGGCCCACGGCGTTCGGGGTGGTGACGAACGTCCGTGGGGCGTCCGGCGTCTCAGTGTCGTGATGCTGAGCCGCTGGAGGACCTGTGCGCCGCTTGTCTGTGTCATCCGTGTTGGCCGTCGTGGTCGGGACGATGTTGTTGGGGGCCTGCGGGGAAGGTCCCGGGAATCGGGTGGACGGTCAGGGGGTCGCGCCGGTCTATCCGTCCCCTGAACGTGCCCGGCAGGTGGCCGCCGCCTGGAACGGCTCGAAGTCGGCGGCGAGTTGGCAGGCGGGATACCACCCGACGGGCGACTGGACCCGGTACCCCCGGGGCGCCGAGAACGCGGCCCTCACCCTGCGAACGACGGCCCTCCCCACGCCCTCTCCTGCCTCCGCCCACATCAAGTGGCCCGACGGCACGTCAATCACCCGCCCGCTACAACCGGCGGCCACGGCGTACGACTTCCTGAACCGCTACGCCGGACAAGGCCCCCAACTCACGGTCACCTCAGTGAAGTTGGGCGAAATGACGCTACCGACAACCCGGGGTCCCGCGACGGTCCCGGCATGGCAGTTCACCGTCGACGGCTACGACGCCCCGGTCGCCCGGGCAGCCTCCGTCCCCTCGGAACTCCCCCCAGGCCCTCTCCCGAGCCGCGCCGCCCAGTGGACGGCCAGCCGCCTGGTGACGGCACAGGGCTCCACGGTGACCGTCATCGTGCCCCACGGCACGTGCGACGCCGGAGCCGGCGTGAAGGTACTGGAGACACCGGGGAGTGTCGTGCTGACCGCGTACGTCCGGGCCCCCAAGTCCGGTCCGTGCAGGGCGGACTTGAAGATGGAACCGGTGAGGGTACGGCTGGCTGCGCCGCTGGGGACGCGGGCCCTGCTGGACGCGTCGACGGCCCTCCCGATCCCCTACGACCTCCCGAAGGGGGCGTCGCCGTCCTGGAGTTGAGGGGGGCACGCGGGATCGGGGGGTGTGGGCGTGGGCAGTTCGGTGAGTGTGGACGTGGACGTGGGCAGCCCGGCGGACGTTTGCGGTTCGGCGGGCATCCGCATCTCGAACCACACGGCCTTCCCAATCCCGTAAGGCCGAGGCTCGGCCCCCGCTTGTCCGCGATCGCGGCGACGAGCGCGAGCCCCCACCCGCCCTCGTCGAGCGGCCCGGCGTCCCGGGGCAGGGGCAGCGTGTTGTCCGTTCAAGTCGAGCTACAGCGACTCCGAGGGCGGCGCCTGCCTCGAAGTAGACACCGAAACGTGGACGTCGTTCCTCACGTACGCCACCACCCCCCACGCCTGACGGGAGGGGCGGCCCCTGGGAACCCCAGGCAGCCGCCCCTTTCCGTCTCACCGCCGGCGTGACCTCAGCGGCACCGATCAGATGATGCGCCTCGGCGCGTCGAACTGGTCCACCGGCGCCACGGGGCACGCGGCCGACGGCCCACCGAGAACGTTCCCGCCGACACCCTCCGCGTTCGGAACGGCACACCGCAGGTCGACGTTGACGAGCGGCGCCCCGTACGTGTTGAGGATCCCGCTGGCGTCACCGCCGATCGCCGTGTCCCCGTTACGCGTGGCGAAGTCGGACGCGGTCCCGCTGCCGCTCGCCGTCTCCCCGTAGGCGACGCGCGCCGCGTGGTTCATCTCCCCCGCGTTGGTGGCGGTGTGGTTCTCCGCACCCGGCCCAGCAGTCGTCGTCGCCGAAGCAACCCCAGTAGCCGCCATCGTCGCCGCCGACGCCAGCGCCGCCCCAGCCAGAACCTTCTTGATCACGAACTTCTCCTGTTCGATCGACTCGAAAAATAACGATCAATATCAATCACTCGATCGTCACCAAACAAAAGAACCCGGCCATCAGGGGTCACGCAGATTCATCTTCCCGAGCTACCCCCACACCTCCAATCAGCCCAACCCCCGCCCAACTACCCAGCTCACCGCTCGCCATTAAGATAAGAAGACAACTCCCTCATCATCTCATTCCGCACACGCAAGACAAACTCGCGCCTCCTCCAGAACAACCGAACCAGCTCGAAACCTGATCCTGGAAACTCTCCTAAACAACAGAGATAATCCCGTCCACCTGAAACACCACATCAAACTGGGCAGCTCGACAAAACTCCAAAGCATTGCAAACCATATCCAGCCAAGCATCAGCAGAACGCGATGGCATGACTCCATAGAACAACCCAGCCAGAGGCACTCAAAGTGAACCTTTCCGCGAATTCCGGAGCAGGCCGGGGTAGTGACGGAAAGCTGGCGCGGGGCGCGACCACAGCCCCCGATCACACGAGTGTGGCCGCGCCTGGCCCAGATGCATGCGATCGGCGGCGCCATCGAGAGGCCGGAGACTCCGGCCGCCCGACACCGCACACGATCTCCCGTCCAGCACCAACGCCGCATCCGGTTCCCTCAACCTGCTTCACACTCATATCCATCAGCACGACCGGACAACGATCAGCACCGATCATCAGCCATACGATCTGAGGCTGTAGCACCTATCGGGCGGGGCGGGGCCCGGCACCCGGGTCGGCACGGAACCCGAGCTCATTTTCCACGGCGAGGGAGATCTCGATCAGCCGCTCCCTTTTCACAGTCGGCACGGAATATTCGCACTCCGCCGCGAATTCAAGGAAATCTTGAGGCAGAGCGATCACATGATGCTGGACGTAGGAAGCAAGGTCCAGCCGCCATACGAAGTGCCCGTCAGTCAGGACAGACGACCCACCAGGGCAGCGGAAGGAACCATCGATTGCGTCCTCTGTCACTTCCATCACGTCCAGGACGGGATGGCCTGAGGTCAGATATCGACTCACTTCATGAAGTGGATAAAGAAGAACACCACTGTGCGGGGTGGGGATTTTCTCCGCATACAGTTCCGAATCGCCAGGGCTCATCTCCCGATAGAAACCGATAAAACGCATCAACTTCCTCCAATGATCGGCAGGAAAATTCTCCAGTATCCGCCGCCATCGATTCTGGGAACCTGCCCAGAACCTAGTACCGGATTCGTTCCGACCCTATCGGTCGGAGCGCGAACTGTCACACCAAGCTCATTTGCGATCTGTTGCCCTATCCCTGAGCTGTCCGCGCCGGAGTGACACACCAGGAGCCGCAGAGGACCTCCGTCGTAATGCGGATTATTGGTGATGGCATCCACGATCTGCCCACCGTTCGCTTTTTTCTTATCTCTCAACTCCAGAAAGCCGTCCGGAGATCCGTGGGCAACCACATCATGCTCACCAGCATTGAGCACGTTCTGGAAGTTCCGGACACTTGAACCGTCTTCCCCGATCAACGTTCCGGTCGGTCCATGTGTGACAGGAGCACCAGCGGGGATTCCACTGTCCTCCATGTAATCACCGGATTGCCCACGAGACCCACAGGGAGAAAGGCCGAGCGGATCACCCCAGGAGTGCGGATTATCCACATAGCCAACCGGGTTCAACGCCGGCTTCAAACCAAGAGGATCGGCAGTGAGATAGCGCGCGGCTTCAGGGTCGTAGTGGCGGAAACAGTTGTAGTGAAGGCCGGTCTCGGAGTCGTAGTACTGCCCGGGAAAACGCAGGGGTGTGTAAGTCGTGCTGCTGCCGGCCCATGCCGTGGCACCCCACAGGGTCGACCGAGTACGCCAGGCCACTCCTCCCTGCTCATCAACGAGCTCGGTCGGCGCACCGACGAGATCCGTGACGATCGCGAAGAAACGGGAGTCGATCTCGCGCTGTGGAGCCTCTGCTGCGGTGATGCGTTCTGTCTGGGAAATCGGATAGAGGCCGCGGTGATCCCAGGTGATGGTCACCGGGTTCGGTAGATCAGGAGATGTCGTGATCTGCTCACAGAGGGTGGCGCCGTCCCAGGTGAACATGACGCGTTCCACGACGGTTTCGCCGTCTTCTGCCAGGCGGAGTTTCGATGTGCGGCGGCCGAGGGGGTCGTAGGTGTAGCGCCAGAGGGTGCCGTCGGGAGTGGTGACCGAGGTCAGGCGGTCTTCCGGGTCCCAGGTGTAGCGCCAGGTGTCCGGCTTGCGGGAGAGACGGCTCTTCCGGCGGAGGGTGACGCGGCCGAGGGCGTCGTGTGCGTAGCGGACCTGGCCGGCGCGGGTGATGCGGGTGCCGGTGTAGGTGCGGTCGCCGGTTGCCTCGTGGCCGGGGTGGGTGGAGGGCCAGTTCGCCTCGGTCTGGTTGCCCGCCGCGTCGTAGGCGTACGCCTCCGTCCAGTCGGCCGCGTGGACGGCCGTCACGCGGCCCGCCGCGTCGAGGTCGAAGCGGCGGGGGCCGGTCGACTGGTCGTCGATACCGGTGAGGTTGCCGTCGGCGCGGTAGGTGTACGCACGGTGTTGGATCGGGCGGGCCGCGGGGCCGGTCACCGACTGGGTTGTCAGGCGGCCGAGTTGGTCGAAGGTGTGGGTCAGGGTGACCGACTCGCCGATGTGGCGGGTGAGTTCGCGGCCGGCTTCGTCGTAGGTGAAGTCGATGGGGCGGCCGGAGGCGCGCATCTCCGTGCGGCGGCCTGCCGCGTCGTAGGACCACGTGGTGGTGGCGCCGGTCGGGGTGGTGCGGCCGGTGCGGCGGCCGAGGTCGTCGTGGGTGTAGGTGACCGTGCGGCCGTCGACCGTCTCCGAGCGGACTCGGCCGAAGCGGTCGCGGAGGACGGTGAGGGTGGTGCCGTAAGGGCCGGTCGCCAGGGCGAGGTTGTCGGTCAAGTCGTAGGCATAGGTGGTGACTTGGCCTGCGGCGTCCTTGCGGGTCGGCTGGCCCAGGTGGTTGCGCTCGAAGGTGGTGGTCTCGCCGAGGGTGTTCGTGCGGGAGGCCAGGCGGCCGGCGGGGTCGTACGCGTACGTCAGGACACGGTCGTCGAAGTCCGTCTCCGTGGTGAGGTTGCCCGCCGCGTCGTAGGCGTAAGTCCAGGTCAGGCCCTGGGGGTTGGTGACCTTGGTGAGGCGGAGTTCGGTGTCGTGGTCGAACTCGTAGCGGACGCCGTCGGGGCCGGTGCGGGCGGTGAGGAGGTCGAAGTGGGTGTACTCGAAACGGGAGACGCCGCCCAACTGATCCGTGTGGGTGGTGCAGTTGCCCTCGCCGTCGTACGTCCACGACTCCGTGGTGCCGTCCGCTGCCGTGCGGCGGGTGAGGCGGCCCTCGGTCGTCCACTCCAGGTGGGTCGTCGCGCCGGTGGGGTCGGTGATCGTCGTGGGGCGGCCGTGGGGGTCCCGGAGGTAGTGGGTGGTTGCCCCTAGGGGGTCGGTGACGCGGAGGGGCAGGCCCATGCGGTCGGGGACGATCGTCGTCGTGTTGCCGTCGGGGTCGGTGACGGCGGTGAGGTGACCGGCCTCGTCGTGGGTGAAGCGGGTGGTGCGGCCCGTAGGGGGTGTCACCGAGGTGCGGTTGCCTCTCGGGTCGTACGTCTGGCGGGTCGTCGTGCCGTCGGGGCCGGTGAACTTCACAGGCAGGCCGAGGTCGTCGTACTCCGCCTTCGACTCCCGTCCGTCGGGGCGGACCATCGAGGTGACGTTGCCCCGCTCGTCGTAGGTGAACGACGTGGTGTGGCCCAGGGGGTCCGTGTGGGAGAGCAGGCGATTGTAGCGGTCGCGCCGGTAACGGGTGACGGCGCCCAACGGGTCGATGTCCGCGACGACTTGGAGGCCGTCGTTGACGAGGAAGCGGCGGGTGCGGCCCTCGCCGGTCGTCGTGGTGGTGACTTTGAGTCCGGTCTCGGGGTCGGTGTCGTCGTACGTGACGCGCAGGGCCATGTGGCCCGCCGCGCCGGTCTCGGCCACACAGCGGTCCTGGTCGTCGTACTCGTAGGTGTAACCGCGGTCGTTGGTGTCGGTCCAGGAGGTGACCCGGCCCGCCTCGTCGTACGTGAAACGCAGGGGCAGCCCCGAGGAGTTGACGACCTCGGTGAGGTTGCCGTCCGTGTAGCCGTAGCTCTTGAGTACCTCGTACGTGGGAGCCAGACGGAGGGCCGTGATGCGGCCGTCGGTCGTGGTGACCCGGATGTCGTGGCCGGAGCTGGAGGCGACGCCCTGAGGGATGCCCCCGGCGTCGTACTCAAGAGTGATCCAGTTGCCGTTGCGGTCGTCGATCTGTTCCAGGACCGCCAGGTCGGCTCCCCTGTCGCCGAAGTGGCGGACCCAGCCGGTGAGCGGGTCGGTGACGGTGTAACCGCCGTCCTCTCGATCCAACGGCCAGCGGGGGCCGTGACTGGGGAGAGTGGGAACACCGGGCGCGGGATGAGGATAGGCGAGGAGCAGGCCGTCCTCGGTGACGAGGACGACGCCCTCGGCGTCGATCTCCAGACGCTGGTCGAACGTGGAGGACCAGGAGGGGCCGAACCAGCGGCCGAGACGGTAGCCGGACTCCACGCGCCTCTTGAGTACTACGGGTAGGAGGCCGGGGAGGGTGACGTCCGTCTGCGGCAGGTACATCTTCCCGCTGGCGAGGTCGATGGGGTCCGAGCCCTTGCTCTCGACGCTGTCGCTCTCGCGGGACGCCTTGCTGGGGCCGTCCGAGACGGTGTCCCGTGCGGAAGCCTCGCCCGCGTCCTTCGCCCCGCTGCGCATCGCCGCCCGTTCAGCGGCTCCCTCCGCTCCTTCCCGTGCTACCCGTACTACCCCCTTCATCTCCCCCAGCCCCTTGGAACCGGCAAGGTCCAGGATGAAGCGGCCCGTTCCTTCGGCGGGATCCTTCTTGAAGTTGTCCCACATGGCGTTGAGGGTGCGGCCGGGGTGGGCGCTCGCGGAGACCAGGCCGGAGAGGGTGAGGTTGAAGTTCTGGACGTAGTCGGCGGGGTGGGTGAGGTTGTAGGGGTCTACGGGGTTGAGGCCGCGGGCGAAGTTGACGAGGTCGCCGGTGCCTTTGGTCACCCCGCCGATCACGTGCAGGAGTTCGGTGTTGGCGGCCAGGAGGCCGTCGGAGACGTCGGCCTTGAGGCGGTCCAGGGGCGGGGGTTCCTGCGGGGCGTGGGCCAGGGCCGCGCGTACGCTGCCGGCAGCCGTCGCACCCGCGGTGTTGCGCTGGCGCCGGGCCTCCGCGAGGACTGCGCGGGCGCGGGTGATCAGGGAGGTGCCGGGGTCTTTGAAAGAGGCTGGGCGCGGGCCGGGGTCCTGGTCGGCGGCGAGCTTCGCGTTGTAGGCGTCGGCCTTCTTGTTGTACGCATCCCTAGCCTGCTCGGACGCCTTCTTGCCCTGCGCGTAGAGGTCGATGGCCTCCTGTGCCTGGCCCTGCGCCCAGGTCACCGTTCCGGCGTAACTCTCCAGAGCCTCGGCAGCCTGCTCGCAGGCCGCGGCAGCGTTGCGCCACTGCTCGGGGTGGCGGACGAACTTCTCGCGGAAGGTCTCGGCCGCCTCGCCCTTCCAGGGGGAGGAGTCGACCTTCTTCAGCCCCGAGGCGACCGTGTCGAACGCCTTGTGGAAATCCCTCAGGTGCTTCGCGGAGGCAGTGATCGCCTTCGGGTTGCCGTGGATCAGCTCGTTCGCCTGCTCGGTCGAACCGAGGTCCTGCTCGCCCGGCGTAGCTCCCAGGTCTGATGCGAGTTGGTCACCGAAGTCCTCGACCTTCTCGGCGAGGGCGCCTGCGCCGATCCTCTCCAGGCCGTCGCCGACGAGTTCGCTGCCCTTGTCGATGCCCTCGCCGAGCATCCTCTTGCCCGTGTTCCAGCCCTCTTCCAGCTTACCGAGGCCGGAGTTGACCAGGTCGTCGAAGCCCATCAGTCTGACTTCTCTTCCTGCTGGGCCTGTTGGGCCTGCCGCTGGGCGCGTTCCTCGGGCGAGGGGCCGAAGATGTGGTCCAACGCCTGCTCGTACTCGCTGTCACTCACCCCGGCCGCACGGTGCAGGCTCTCCGGGGTCGGACCGAACACCCCCATCGGGCCCGGCATCTCGGACGTCATCATGTCCCGGCCCGCGTCCTTCCAGCCCTGTTTCGCGGTCTGAACCGCCTTCACCATGGACACGTCGCTGTAGTCGGGGTTGTCCAACGCCTCGTACCCAGCGAACACGATGTCGTTCCAGCTCTTGTCCGCCACCTCCTCTTCGGATGCGTAAGGGTTGCCTCCCAGAAGGGAGTTGGCGAGCACCTTCATCGATCCGCTCACGTAGTGGTCCGTCTCGTACAGCAACCCGGCGGCGAGGCCGACGGATTGGGCGAACGCGTTCGCCTGGATCACCAGCGTGCGCACGCCCCAGTCCCAGCGCTCGCAGAACGCGGAGAGCTGGGAGCAAAGATCTTCGTGACCCAACTCCAGCCCGGTTAGGGAGAGTTCGGAGAAACCTCTGCCTGCACCGGCGAGGCTGTCGACGCCGATCTCCCGGAGTTCGTCCAGGGTCAGGGTGATGCCCTTCGCGACCTCGGCCATCCCCGCCGTGTCCAGGTCCTTGCCCGCGCCACCGGCCGGGTTCTGCTCCATCGGATCGGTGCTCACCGTCGTCCCTCCCCGTCCGTCTCCGCGTCCACGGCCGCCTCGTCCGGCACGATCCCCGTCACGGGCGGGAACAGCACACCCTCACCCTCACTGCCGACGTCCAGCGCAACTCCGCACGGCACCCCGGCGACCACCGTCCCGACGTCCAGCAGTCGGGCGCCGAGCACACGCCGGTACGACTGTTCGCTCGACACCTCTCCCCTCGCGATCGCGAACCTGGCGAGAGCTTCCTCGTTCGAGAAGGCGTAGATCCAGCGGATTCCGCCGAGGTCGGCGACCAAGGGGACATCGTCCTCGGCAAGTGGTAGGAGGACAGGCGCACGGCGGAACTCACCGAGCAGGGCGGCGAATTCACGTCGGCGACGGGCGGCTTCGGAGAGGGCTGGTGCGTTCCGGGATGACGGGGACGGAAGTTCGGCAGCCGCCCCGGCAGCGGTCCCGGCCTCTCCGCCGGGCACGGCCTCCGCTCCAGGCGCGGCCCCCGCGCCGGGCAGCGGCTCCAGAGCGCGCACCGACTTTGGCACGGACTGCGGCTCCGAGGCCGACGGCGGCTCCAGCGCGGGCAGCGGTGGGTCCATATAGTCGCGCAGACGGGACGGACGCACCGGTCCCGCCGTCTCCTCGCCCCCGATTTCGGCCATGCCCGAAATCATCACACCTGCGTATCGCGAACCGCAACGCAGGTGTGAAATGGAGCCCGGGTGGTGGGTCAGTGGGCGTGGTCGCGGGGGCGGCCGGGGGTGTTTCGGTGGCCTCTGGGCTTGCCGTTCGGCCAGAGGGTGGGACGTCGGCCCGCCGCCAAGTCCTCCACCCACCCGAACGACAGCACGCACAGGGCCGTGAGGAACCAGGTCAACGGGAGGACGGGCCAAGGGGAGTTGAGGAGGCCGGGGGTGTGCTGTTCGAGGAAGGGGATGCTCCAGGCGCGATCCCAGAGGGGTTCGGCGATGACGATGCAGAGGTTGTGCCAGAGGTAGATGGTGACGGCACGGGAGTTGAGGAGGGTGATCAGGCCGTCCCAGCGGCGCAGTGCGCGGGGCCAGGCCTGCCAGCTGGGGCTGAGGTGGAGGAGGAGCAGGACCGTCGCGAAGGACCAGAGGCACTGGGCGAAGGGCATGTCGTCCAGGTCGTGGTCCTGGTGGAGATCGTGCGCGAGGGCGTACCAGAGAGCTACGGCGGCGACGGCCGGGGCCAGGGAGGGGACGGTGTACCGGGGCAGCTTCTGGAGGATGCCCTGATGGTGGGCCATACCCAGGAGCCAGCAGGAGCAGAACGTCGCGAAGTCGGTGACCGTGGAGTCGAGGCGCCAGCTCGTGGTGGTGGCCGAGGTGAACTCCAGGACGGCCGAAAGTACTAGGGGGGCCAGGATCGTGGGCCAGGGGGCCGCGCGCAGGGCCCGGCGCAGGAGCGGGGAGAGGAGGACGAACCAGAGGTAGGCCCTGATGTACCAGAGGGGTACGCCGAGGGCGGTGGGCCAGTCGTCCGCCACGAGCCCCTGAATGCCGTGCGAGACATCGGCGTACGGGGGATCGCTGAGCGGGAGGACCCAGTACCCGAGATGGAGCCACCACCACACCGGGTGCCCCTCCGCGCCGGGTCCCCAGCCCGCGAGGATCATGCCGGGCACCCCGATCGCTCCCAGGAGCCACAGGGGTGGCAGCAGCCGTCGCAGCCGGCCCCGGATGACCTCGGACGCGGGACGCCTGTCCAGGGAGCGGGACATCAGGTTCCCCGCGAGGGCGAACATCACGCCCATCGAGGGGAAGACGATGGGCAGCCAGGCCCACCCCATGAGGTGGTAGAGGACGACGCGGAAGAGGGCGATGGCCCGCAGAAGGTCGAAGTACCGGTCCCGGCCGCCCTTCCGCGCGGCCGGAGGGGCCGGCGACTCCACAACTCCCGCAACCGGCACGGCGTCCGAGACCGACGACATGTCCAGAGGCGCCGTCGTGTCCAAGCCCGAGGCCGTCTCCGGCTTCCCCGTCGTGGACGACGCCGGCTCCCCCTGCGTCCGCTGCCCGGGTATCTTCGGCGCCCGCCGCCTGCCGGAACCGGGCACCGGCGAGGCCCCCGGCTCCGGCGTCCCGAAGGTGCCGCTCATCCCCGCCCTCCACTCTCCGTGGCCAACTGCCCTGGTGGCGCCGAGACTTGGCCCACCCGGCGCAGCTTCTGCCAGCGCAGCCGGCCGCCCGTGAGCGCCGTGATCCAGGACTGGAGCAGGACGATGTACATCAGCTGCCGGTAGAGGATCTGCTGGAGCGGCAGGGAGATCAGCGGGGTGAGGCGCTCCTTGTCGAGGGCGAACGCGTAGGCGGCGCAGGCCCCTTGGATCGCGAGGACGCCGAACCAGGCCGCGACGGTCTTGCCGGTCGGGCCGAAGACCAGGCCGTAGATCAGGAACAGGTCGATCAGCGGCGCCAGGAGCGGCGCGACGACCATGAACAGCGAGACGAGCGGCAGACCCACCCGGCCGAAGCGACCCGACGGCCCCCGTTCGACCACCGCGCGGCGGTGCTTCCAGATGGCCTGCATCGTGCCGTAGCACCAGCGGTACCGCTGCGACCAGAGCTGCTGCACCGACTCCGGCGCCTCGGTCCACGCGCGCGCGTTCTCGGCGTACACGACCCGCCATCCGTCGCGGTGCAACGCCATGGTGATGTCGGTGTCCTCGGCGAGCGTGTCGTCGCTCATCCCGCCGACCCGCTCCAGCGCGGTACGCCGAAATGCCCCCACGGCGCCGGGAATTGTCGGCATACAGCGCAGCACGTCGTACATCCGCCGGTCGAGGTTGAAGCCCATGACGTACTCGATGTGCTGCCAGGCCCCGATGAGGGTGTCCTTGTTGCCGACCTTGGCGTTCCCGGCGACGGCCCCGACACGCGGGTCGGCGAAGGGCTGGACCAACTCCCTTACGGTGGAGGCCTCGAAGACCGTGTCGCCGTCCATCATGACGATGATGTCGTGCGACGCGTTCGCCAGTCCCCGGTTGAGTGCGGCCGGTTTGCCCGCGTTGAGCTGACGGACCACCCGTACGCCGGGCAGGGCGAGTTCCTCGACGATGCGGGCGGTGCCGTCGCTGGAGCCGTCGTCAACCACCAGGATTTCTATGGGGTGTTCACTCCTGACCAGTGAACGCACCGTGTTCTCGATGCACTTGGCCTCGTTGTACGCCGGAACCAGGACCGTCACCGGTTCGGTGACCGGGGCGTCCGGGCCCCAGGTGAAGCCCCGGCGCCGGGTGCGGCGGGTGTGCGCGGCGGACAGGAGCAGCATCAGGCCGAAGCGGGCGAAGACGAGGAAGCCGATCACCGCGAGGCCGACGACGAGGACGCCGGTGAGCTCGTCGGAGGCTGTGACGAGGGCCGTCCACGCCTTACCCTTCCACAACTCGGCGCCGGTGACCGGGATATGGGCGCTCGGGGCGTTGAGGGCCTCGGTGAGGTTCTGGAACTTGTAGCCCCGCGCCTGGAGTTGAGGGAGGTAGCGGTCGAGAGCCTGGACCGTCTCGTGCCGGTCGCCGCCGGAGTCGTGCATCAGGACGATGCCGCCCTTGCCCTTCGGTGGCGTGGAGTTGGCAATGATCCGGGCGACTCCCGGCTTCTGCCAGTCCTCGCTGTCGACGCTCGTGAGAACCGTGAGGTAGCCCCGGCTGCCGACGTACCGCACGACCGGCCACGAGTTGTCGTCCAGCGCGTCGGCCGTCGAGGAGTAGGGCGGCCGGAAGAGCGAGGTGCGGATACCGGCCGCGCCCGCCAACGCCAGCTGGTTCTGGGTGAGTTCCCAGTCGATGCGGGACCTGGACTGGTAGGAGAGGTCGGGGTGGTTGAAGGTGTGCAGGCCGATCTCGTGGCCCTCGTCGGCCATCCGCCGGACCAGGTCGGGGTAGCGGGACGCCATGGTGCCGGTGATGAAGAAGACGGCGTGCGCGTGGTGCTTCTTCAGGACGTCCAGGACCTCGGGCGTCCAGCGCGGGTCGGGGCCGTCGTCGAAGGTCAGGACGATCTTGCGGTCGGGGATGTCCATGCTGGTCGCCTGACCTCCCCGGGTGTCGACGACCGGGCCGCCGTTCAGGATCTTCTCCGGCACCTTGTCCGAGGCGGCCTCCGGGCGGATGCGGTAGTCCGCGAGAATCTCGCTGTGCACATAGCCCCGCAGCATCAGCATCGCCATCACCGCGCAGAGCAGGAGGAGCGGGAGCAGGTGACGCATGGGGAGGAAACGGCGGCGGGGGGTGGCCGGGGGCGAGGGAGGCGGGGCACCCGTAGTACCCGTAGCCCCCGTAGTACCCACAGCGCCCGCAGTACCCGTAGTACCCACAGCGTCCGAGGCACCCGCACCCGTAGTGCCCGTAGTACCCGTAAGGGCTGCGGCACCCGCGCCGTCCGCCCCCTTCCGCCTCCGGCCCGTCACCCCCCTACGACCTGAGGAGGACCCCTGAGACCGGTGCGAGGGTAGAGCTGAGGAACCAGCCGGCCCCTGTACGGACCGCCGGTGTGGACGTGGTGCCATCAGAAGACGCCCTCCGAGGAGGAGAGCGGCGCGGCGGAGGCGAGCGCCTTGCTCGCGACGAGCACCCCGCCCCCGGAACCCGGGGCGCTCACCGGCGCGTCGATGTTCGCGGCCAGGACAGACCCGGGCGTACCGGCCCCGGACGACGAACCACCCGACGCGCCTCCCGGTGACCCGGACGACGAACCGCCCGATGCCCCGGTCGACGACCCCCCGGAGACCGCGCCTCCCGCCCCTCCCGTCCCCGTCCCCGACGCCGACGCGGGCGCCACCTTGCCCGAAGCGGGCGACGACACGGGCGAGGCCCCCGCAGCGGCCGGCCCGGGACTCCCCGCAGTCGTACCCCCGCCACCCGAGGACCCCGACGGCCCCGACGCCTGCCGCTTCTCCGTCACCCCTTGCGAGGCCGACGCGTCCGGCGACGGATCCGGCGAGGGCGCCGCCGAGGAGGGCGACGGCGACGACACCGCCGGGCTGCTGCCGGCCGGCGACGGACTGCCGCTGCCGATACCCGGCCCGGGACCCGTCCCCGGCTTGGTCGCACCGGCGCTCGGCGAGGGCGCGGCCGAGGAGGACGGCCCGGG